>QCPF01000015.1 GCA_003212655.1 Prochlorococcus sp. AG-436-D21
CTATGATTTCACTTGTCTTTTAAATAATTTTAAGAACAATTCTTATGAATCCAAATGAGACAAAAAAGGATTTAAATCCCGAAATCAGAAAAGAGTTGGAAAAATCTAAGCTCAAAGTTCTTACTAATGAAAATGATTTTTTAGTTAAAAACCTCAAAAAGGCTGGATGATTTATTAAAGCTTAAAAATTTTTTATAGGTTGAAATAATGATTTCTTGAATTATCATCCAAAATATTTTTAATTTATCAAATATAAAATTTCTATTAAATATACATTTGAATACTCCAGATACTAAACATATAAAGCAAATATTAGTTAGATTATTCAAATCTCAGTAAGAGATCTGATCAGAAATATAAATGGAAAATTCCTAATTTTTTAATTATATAAACAATTATTTTCCCTGTGTTCGAATCCTAGTTTCTTTCAAAAGATGAATACCCAAGAACTTAAATTCAGTTATAAAAAGCTTTTAAATAAAGCTGCTCAAGCTAACGGTCGTAAAGAAACTGTTTCTTACTTAAACCGTGCTGCTAAAATCAAGTCAAAACTTTACTCAACTTCTAAAGTAAATTGCTTTAGATGTAATGGAGCAGGTTTTCTAAGAATTTCATTAGATGAAACTAAAACCTGTTTATCTTGTTATGGTAAGGGATTCTTAATAAAAGAAAATCAGAAGGTTTAAATTTTTTATTCTTCATGAAAGATCTCATTCAAGCCCACAAAAAATTAATTAAAACAGTAAAAGAGCAAATGGGATTTTCTGATTATGGGATGTATTGGTTGGCTTTCCTGGAAGGTGGTCTTACTATATGGCTGCTGGATAGAATATTTTTCCACTGGTTAAAGTTTTAATTTTTATTTAGGTCAAAAAATTTCTACAGGTATTAAATAAATTAATTTATCGAAACCATTTGAAAAGTTGTAGGATGGGAAAAAACTAATATGCAATTACTCGGATTGATTCTTCTTCTAGCTAGTAGCTGGTATTTATGGAAATTAACATCAAACTTTCTTGATGAACCAACAAAAAAAGAACTGACTAATAGTTTAAATAACCTCAAAAATAAATTCTCTGAAGGAAAACAAAATTTCTCTAAAGCAAAAATAAGTGAAGCTTGGGAAAAATACAAAGAAGAAGGTGGTGCCTTATCTAATAAAGAAAAAAGCTAGTGGATTTTTTTATTATTACGAGTCTTACTAAAGATATTTCTAGAATTGATCTAATTGGTATTTTGTTTGGTCATTTAATTTTTGGTGTTGCATTGACACGGCTTTTAGATTGGACGTGGTTAAAGAACCTTATGAGTGAAGAAGATAAAACAAGGATGCTTAAAAGTTATACATGGAAAGACTTATTAGTAGATGGAGCAATTGTTACTGTAGTTCTAGGAATAATCTTTTTAATAATTAGCATTTTTCTATAAATGAACGTAACTTACATCCTTTTAGTTTTTTTATTGATATCAATTGTGATTTTCACTCAAATAATCAATTCCTCCGATAAATCAAAATAAATGAACGAAGTAGCTAGCAACTCCTCAACTGGGTGGTACTTAATCGCTTTGGTAAGCACTTTATCTTTTTTAGCTTTAATTTACTTCGGCCAAAAAAGATAGCCTGAATTTTGAAAGATTATTTAAATTCATAAAAAAAACTCTGCAACTTCATGAGATGCAGAGCTTTTGATTATTTAGTGATTGATTTATATAAATCTATTAATGATAAAACCTTTTTTCTTAATTAAAGAAAAAGAGACCGATGAATGTGATGAAGATACTGAATTCACGGCCCCTTTGATAACCGCATTTTTCGGTAGATACGACAATGAATCACCTCCTTTACTAATGTTTTTTTAAAGATAACTAAAAGAATTAAACAAAGAAAGAAATACGGTAAAAATTTAAAAGTTTTTTAACAAATCTACGATATTAATCTCTTCAATATAAATGTATTGATATTACCAAGGCAAAACTTCTCCGTTGGCATGCCAGAACGTACCCGAGTTATTTTTATTTAAAGAATCAATGCGTTTTAAAAGGCCATTTGCTGATTCTTCAGGACTAATTCCATTTCTTGTAAAGCCAGTCATTCTTGTACTCACTAACCCAGGATGCAAAATAGCTACATAAATATCTTCTCTTGATAAATCTATAGAAAGTGATTTTGCTGCCATTGACAAGGCTACCTTAGACATCCTGTAACCATAAGAACTTCCAGATGTATTATCTTCAATAGATCCCATTCTACTTGTGATAAAAGCAACTTTAGAAGATCTTTTTAAAAAATGTTTAAGTGATTGAGTCATACATATTGGGCTCAATGCATTGACTTCAAATTGCCGCAAAATACTTTTTTTATCTAAGTTTTCGAAAGAATTAAATTCATAAATTCCTGCATTATGAATTAAGCAATCTAAATTAACTCCAGATAGTTTTTTACATAAATTTGTTAACGACTCATCAGAAGAAATTTCTATATTCTCTTCAATTCTCACTCCTAAATCTCTAAGTTCTTTTGAAGCTTTCCTACACGTTGCAATTACATTATCCCCCCTCTTATGAATTTGCCTACATAGTTCTAATCCAATACCCCTATTGGATCCTGTAATTAGATAAGTCGACATCTCTAAATTAAAAAATAAAAAATTTATCTAAATCCAAATATAAAAGAAAACGAACTAGAAAAAGAAAAAATTTATCAAAATTCCTTATTAGATTTTTTAAGGTTATGATGAATTAGGAAATTTAAAAGATTTTATAAAAGAAAGCAAAGATATTTTTATCATCAAAATTTAATGTATGGAAATTTTCAATCAAGAATTTATACAAGAGTTTATTAGGTTAACTTGGAGAAATCCTGCTTTCATGGCTATAGCTATTGCTTTAGTTTGGCTTATCCCGCAATTATTTATCAGAAAAATAATGGAAAAGAAATATGAAAGAAGAAAAATAGAAATTCAGAAAAATAAAATTCAGAAGCTTTACCCAACTAATACTCCTAAATAAGATTTTTATTTATATGATGATCTCATGAATCATAAAAATACTTTTTTCATCTAAGTAAAATATGACCTACAAAATAATTAGATTTGATGGAAAAGATGACGAATTAACAGCACAAAGTTTTGATAAGTATTCAGATGCTTACGATTTATTAGAGAAACTATATGGAGATTTATGTTGTTCAGATGCTGATTATGGAGACATAACCTATTACGATATTGTTGAAAATAATTTAAAAAATATTAATGGAGAATAAAAAATGGGCTCCCTCCCAAGAAGAAAATTTTGGAGTAATAACGAGTGTATATGAATTCATTAAAGAAGAACTTTCAGAACTTCAAAAAGAAACTGGATGTCCCGATTCATTTATCTATGATTTTATTGGCAAAATTCAGAAGGAATGGCATCCTGAATCTTGCCACTCCATAGTTAGAAATAAAAAAGGAAAAATTAGAAAATATTAAATCTTCAACGCAAATTTATAAAACTTCTTTAGTATTATTTGAATTTAAAAATATTAAAGCATGATTATTAGAATACTAGGAATCGTACTTATCCTTGGTACGATTGCTTATTATAGTTTAGTTTTGACTGGGCAAAGCAACCTTTAGTTTTTTCAACTTTTAAAATTTCTCATGAAATGGCCTCCTACTCTTTGTTGGACAGCACCAAAAACTATTAATGGTAATAGGCATTTTCAAGTTAAAGCTTATGGTGGTAAAAATGAAGATAGATGGGTTGATATTTTTCCTACCAAAAATAAAAAAGATATTAAAAGGATCCTATGGACAAAACTAAAATCAGAATGGACTTCTGGATGGTTAAGGCTCCCAAAAGATAAAGATTAATTTGTCTATGTAAACAAATATTATTAACCAGGAAACTGTAAAAAATAATACCTAATACAAAAAAAATAACTTCTAAAATTTTTTAAAATCCTGTTTAATATGAAGCCAGAACCGAAGAAAAAACTCCCTAATAAAAAAGTTATAAGTTCAGCAAAATTTGAGGCTAAAGAACAATTCACAAAATCTGCATTAGAAAATTTAAAAACAGAAAATGAAAGGCTTGTCAATTCACTAAAAAAATCTGGAGAAATTAAAGAATCAAAAAGAAAATAGACTTACAGTATTAAAAAATTTTTATTAATATATTATTTTAAGGATTAAGAAATGACTGAAAAAATCTCCCTAGCAAATTCTCATTTACCCCAGATTATTGGATTTGTACTCATGTCAATTGGTTATACATTAGGCAATAAATTTTACCTTCCTGAAATCAAACAAAAGTAATAATTTCTAGTTATTAAATATATTTAAAATAAATTATGTTAGATGTATATTCCTAATAAAAATTTAATACATTATCTAATTTTCGCGAAAAAAATTTAAAAAACTTTCTGCAACTCAATAAAGAAAAGTTATAAGATATAACTAACACATAAATGTAACACTTTAGTCTTTAAAAGTGTTAAATCCAAAGAAAAAGTAAATATTCATACTATTTTTTTTATAAACATGTTACATTAATTAATAATTCAAGTTAAGGTTTCCTCTGTAATAATGCAGAATTAAGGAAATGTTTGATACATACCCACTGTCATTTACTCATTGGCTAACTAATTGATCACATATGAAATATAAAAATGGATGCTCTTACTAGTTTTATAGTTGTTATCATCGCAATCACAATTCAATTCTCTTTATACGCTATCAAAAGGTTGCAGGAACCTTTAGAACCAAGTTATTTGATAGATAAAAATTCGGAAAAAATTAAAAACTACAAGGGTAAATTTTGGAAAAATGCCGAAATAACAAATGGGAGATTAGCTATGATTGGATTTTTGGCTTTGATAATAAACTATGGTTTTTTTGGGTGGATAATACCTGGTTTTATTTAAACTACCAATACATTAAGGTCTTAAAGGGGAGAAAAATCTCTCGTTCAAAACAAAATCTCCTTTTAAAAAAAAATTTTTTATTATAAATAAAAAAAGCAATTGAGTAATTCTGATTTTGATAAAAATGGATTAGATAGCTATGGAATACATTGGCTTCAATATGCTGCTTTTGCTGTTTCTGGTTTTGCTATATTTACAACCTGGGCATTTTTTTATGATGAAAGATTCCACAACTTTGTAATGAATATTTTTAGGGTTATTAACTGCAGTGGGTTCAACTGTAATGGAGCATTTTAAAATTCTATGGCTAATCCAGATCAAAAAACAATATTAATTAATAATGCTTATGAGGAAATTAAAAACATTTGTATAAATTTTCAAAAAGATACTGATGCTTCGAATTTAGAAGTTAAAAGTTTACTAAAACTAATTATGAATGAATGGGAAGAAAAAGAAGAGAAAAAAACTGGTATTGGATTCAGGTAGAGCTAACAACTTTCTACAAGTGTCTTTGACATCAAATCATTTGAATATGAAAAGATTTTTTATTTTAAAAATTTAATATTATTAAACATTTTTTTTTAAAAGAAATCAAAAAGGAATGAATCTCAAAAAAAAGATTCATTCCAGATTTAGCATTAGTTTTATCTAGATTTAAATTTTATAATCTAACTCCTCTGGTGGACTGTCAATCATTAGATCCCTCCGATTCAACAAGTTAAACTTACGCCTTATTTATAAAGAAAGTAAATCAGTAAAAATGCTGATTTATGATTATCTAAAATGTTTGAATTAAAGTAGCCAATTCTGGTGCATCTAATATAAGTGCAAAAAATGTAAGCACAACTAATAGAAATATAGAAAAGTAAAATTGAATCATAAATCTTAAATTACTTAAAAAGATTTTTTCAAGTTGTATAAAATAATGCTTTGTTTACATAATTAAATATCTTTACCTAGAAAAGTTTAATTGGAAAATTATTAAGATCCTTCAGGAGAAAATATAGTCCTATTTTTTTGCCAATATTCACATCCTTTAAGTAAATGATCACCCTGTGGTATACGTTTTTCGTATCTTGGACATATCAATACAGTAGCAAAAGTTTCTGTAGTGCTGTAGCGAAAGTGATTGCAAGTAATACAAATCTTTGTACGTTTTCGTTTTAGTATAGTTTCTTTTAGATATTCCCATTTTGAAGGATTTACCTTAGACATGATTAGTGGAATTTACTAGTAACAATTTGCCAACCTCCTGAAACTAATTCATTCCATGTTTCACAAGCGCACTCAATAGAATGTAGTCTTGAATTTTTAAGTTGGGCTGGTTCACCTAATTCATTTGCATAGAAAAGGTGAGTATAAACTTTTAAATTATTAGATAGAGATTTCTTATAAATCTCAAAAAGAATTAATAAACCACTTTTTTTGTTAAACAACCAGCCAGTTGGGGTGTCAATAAGGCTGCGACAATAAAAATTAGTCCGAACATTAGCTACTCCTGATGTCATTTAGATAATACAGTTGTACTATTAATATAAATGTACTACTCCTATACGTCAAGTATTCATCTAAGAAATTATTTAAATAAAAAATTACTTCCCAGCAATAATCCACCTTAAACTTCTTATTTGGTAATAGAGTATACAAGTAACACCTTGATAAGGAAAATAACATTAAAGAATATATTTGGAAGAATGCAATGTATCGAAATCCCTTCTATTTAGGATGGAATAAAGGTTGGTCTTTTTTATTTTTTTTAGAGGGTGGCATTGCAAAAATTGAAGCAAAAGGTTTTGGTATATCTATTACAACAAAAGTTGAGAAAGGAGAATCACCCCTAGAATCTGCGGATAGATTAGTCTCTAAAGAGCAAAGGATTAGAAAATCAAGATATTATTCTTGGGTTAAATCTATTAATGAAAAAACAATTAATTAAGCAATCCTTAAATTTCTAAAGTAATTTGTTGACAGTCAATTTAAAATATAAAATAGTCTTTTTTTTTTCGTGTCCAATAAATTTTATGAATGGTGGAAAAACCATAGAAAAGTTGTAACCTATGGAGCTTTTATCATCTTGTTTAGTTTTTATTTATCTCCTGTTATCAAAGAAGCAAAATACAAAAACCAATGTATTAAATACTCTACTAAAGGAGCCTTAACTAAATTTAATAAAGACGATATAGGAGAAACTTTACTAGAAGAAACAGGTTTGAATATTGATGAACTAGCAAAGATTGAAGGTTATAAGAATTGCATTAATTAAAAAGTTCGCAAAAATTACGCTGAGTTTTTAAATGATTAAAGGTATGTTTAAACTTATTTTATTAATATTATTATTTGGATTTATATCAATAAGTCCAAAAACAAGATATTTGGTTGGCATAACTCTAAAAGAAATTTCTTCATTTCTTTTATGGACTGTTAAATATGAGGATAAAGAAAAATGGATTATAGATAAACCAAGTTGGATACCCAGCCAAAAACTTAAGCCATCGTATTAAATGAAGACTTATTTAGAAGAACGAATTGAATGGTATGACGATAATTATAGAAATGGTAATGCTTTAATCTCTGATAAGCAGTTCGACCAACTTGAAAAAAATTTATTAAGAACAGACCCTAATTGTGATTACTTTAAAAAGAAAAATAAACTAATCTTACCTTCATTAGAAAAGGATTCAATTGATGAATTTCTGAAAGGATTATTAGTAGATACCAGACTATTAATTGAACCGAAAATTGATGGTTGTGCTGTTGCTTTGCAATATAGGGATGGAACCTTGGAGAAAGCAATTTCAAGAAAAGGGGCAGACGTTACTAGTAAACTTATTAAAGTCCAAGACATTCCCAATAATCTCCCTCTACGAGGAGTTCTTCAGGTTAGAGGTGAATTATATGCACCCAACCAAAGTCCAAATATCTCCCAGAGAATCGCTTCTGGATTTCTAAGAGCTAAAGAAGGATTTTCTGAAGGCCTTAGCTTCTGCGCATTTCAAATACTTAATTCAACACTTAACCAATATGAGTCCAAAAAGAGTCTTTCAAAGCTTGGTTTCACGATCCCTCAGGATATTTCATGCAACTTTACGAGCCAAGTTGAAGTATTTAGAAAACAATGGCTAGAAGGGAAGCTTTTTAGTAAATATCCAACAGATGGAATAGTAGTAAAAATAAATTCTAGAAAATTACAATTGATTAGAGAAAAATCAAATTTAGATTATCCTTATTGGCAAGTGGCAATAAAACGTTAATGGAATTAATAGAACAGATTTTTCCAACTTGGCATATTTACTTGGATATGTTTTTGGTTGGCTTTGCAACTTACGGTTTTCTGAGAATTAAGAAAAAAATAAAAACTAAATAAAGTTTATAAATCATCCGTGGTCCTTAAGCATGGATTTAAGTTGTTCGGTATCTAATTGTTCAAGATAATTTCTCATTGCCAACCAAGATCTTCTACTTTCTAACTTTCCACTTTGTTTAAATAAATTTGCGGAAACTTGATCTATCAATTCTTTATGAGTCATATTTATATTCTTCATCAAGTTCAATGACAACACCATTAAAAAATTCTGCTAATAATTTTGATGGGTCTTGCATAGATATCTTTCTATCTACTTTTGATAATTTCTTTTTGATTGGATTTAAGTTAGTCATAAAGATTCAGGTAATTCAAGTTCTTCAAAAGTCCAACCTTCTAATTGAAGGTCATGCCATTTATCCCATGCATTATCCAAATACATTTGAGTGGACGATTTAATTGCCATTGGCTCACCAAGATCATTTGCATAATATGTATGAGCAAAAATTCTCATACTATTTCTTGGAGATTTTTTATTTCTTATAAATAAAATTAATCTGCTGCGGTCTGGGCTAAGCAACCAACCACTTGGGGACTCATTACGATAACCGTAAGAAAAATTAGTCCAAACATTAGCTCCTCCTAAAGTCATTACTTAATAATACATGTGTACTACAAATATAGATACATTAGAAATGGATCGTCAAGTATTTTGGCAAATAAATTATTCACACTGAAAAAAAATACCTACCAAAAGCCTCTTATAGTAGGCTTTTTGATAGGTAAAACCGGATCCCCGTCAGTTCTCTGCTGCATCGACCTGGAAATGCCAGAAGAGGATTCAAAGTGGGCTTTCGTTTCCGATTACAAGATCGGTTTACTACCGCATCACGACAGTCTCCTCATGTCGAAAGAGAGTCAGATCAGAGCACATAAAGAAGAACTTAACCAAAGATCCAGTAATCTAACTCTAACTTATTTTTTTATGCATTTGGAGATGGCCAAATGTCTCTTACCATAGCCAATAAAACTTGAGCCTCATCATATCTTTCAGAATAGGTTTTACCATTTAATAAAAATGTGATGTGAGCCATTTTTCTTCCCAGAATTTCGCGAGATTTGCCATAAGAATGAATATTAGAACCCTCAATTTCAGATAACATTTTAATTCTGGTTTCCATTGAGATTGGGAAATTCTTTCTTAATCCCAGCAAATTTATCATAATTGCCCCTTCACATTTCATTTTAATTTCAGGTGGCATTATCCCAGAAGAAATGCAAACATATTGATCAAACTGACTTGAAGTGCAAGCTTCAATAGAGAAATGAGCTGAGTTATGTGTTCTAGGAGCTATTTCATTAATTAAAAGACCATTGTCTCCGTAGAAGAATTCAATAGCTAAAACTCCAACGTAATTCAGTTCATTGACTATTGAAGAGAAAATATTTATTGCAAATAGGTTCAAATCATATTCATTTGTTCCAGGTGCAAGAACCCAATCACAAACATGGTTTGATTGAAATGTCTCAACTATTGGAAAGAATCTTATTTTACCGGCCCTATCTCTCGAGCCAACAAGAGCCAGTTCTTTTTCATACTCTATCCATTCTTCTAATAACCATTCATCAGAATTATTCTCTGTTAAAAAAGAATCTAAATCTTCTTTTGTCTTTATTTTTCTATTACCTTTGCCGTCATATCCACCTTTATTTGATTTTGCCATTAAAGGAAAAGTCCAATTCTTGATTTCCTCATCCGAGAGATTTTTAAAATCTTCTATACTTATCCATTTTGGGCAGGGAATATTCATTCTATCTATTAATTTTTTTTGAGAAAACCTATCTACTAATGGCTTAATTGCATTAAGGCTTGGAACAAAAATATCTTTATTGCCAATTAAATTTAATTTATCAATTTTTATCCATTCATTTTCAAAAATTATTTTTTCACACTCATTAATTAATGATTTATTACCTCTTATCTTTAAAGGATCAGCTTCTATGACATGATCTGCTTTTGAACCAGCAGGATCATCACAAGATTTTGTTTGCACACATACTTCTAAATCTCTTTTTTTTGCTGCCTCGGTTAACATCAATGCCAGTTGACCACCTCCAATTATTCCTAGGGAATAATTTTTCTTAATATCGTTAGTATTTTTTTTAAAACTCATAGCATGATTTTATTACCATTTCTAATTCTTAACAACTGAATTTTTAAGGATCTAGAGCTTAGATTTTGCTAATATATAAAGTATTTAATACCAAATATTTATAAATTTTAACTAGGTAATCAATTGTGAATAAAAGAAAAATATTAGTACCATTAGGTGATAAGTCATACGAAGTAACTCTAGAAGCAGGGATACTAAATAATATCAGCGAAGAACTCTTAAAAATTGGAATTACAAATAAAAGAAAAATACTTGTGATTTCAAATGAAGAAATATCAAATTTGTATGGTGAAAAATTCTTAAATAATTTAAAAGATAATAAATTTCAGGCCAAAATGTTCCTTATCAAGGCTGGAGAATCATATAAAAACTTAAAAACCTTAAGTGAAATATATGATGTAGCATTTGAATTTGGCTTAGATAGGAATTCAATAATTATTGCCCTTGGAGGAGGAATTGTTGGAGATGTAAGTGGTTTTGCTGCTGCAACTTGGCTGAGAGGTATCGAATATATTCAGATTCCAACAACATTATTATCAATGGTTGATTCATCTGTGGGAGGAAAAACAGGAGTAAATCATCCAAAAGGTAAGAATTTAATTGGAGCTTTCAATCAACCTAAAGCAGTTTTTATTGATCCAGAAACTTTAAAAAGTTTGCCCAAAAGAGAATTTAGTGCAGGCATGGCTGAAGTAATAAAATACGGAGTAATAAGAGATAAAGAACTTTTCGAATACTTAGAAATTGAAAAAAACAAAAATGAACTTATAAATCTCAAAAATGAATATCTAATTAAAATAATTAATAGTTCAATTAAAACAAAGTCTCATATTGTTTCTCAAGACGAACATGAAAATGGAGTTAGAGCAATATTGAATTATGGTCATTCTTTTGGTCACGTTATTGAAAATTTATGTGGATACGGCAAATTTCTGCATGGTGAGGCAATATCAATTGGTATGAATATTGCGGGAAAAATAGCAATTGAAAAAGGGTTATGGTCTAGAGAAGAATTAGAGAGACAGCGAATTCTCTTAGAGAGTTATGATCTTCCTACCGAGATTCCCAAAATAAATAAAGAAGACGTTCTAACAATACTTATGGGCGATAAAAAAGTTCGTGATGGCAAAATGAGATTTATATTACCAAAAAAAATTGGTGCTGTTGATATATATGATGACATAGAAGATTCATTATTTTTAAAGTTTTTTTCTTAACTCAAACAGGTTGAATTTATATTCATTTTCTTCTCATTAAACTTTTTAAAAACAAACCACTTAAAATCACCTAAACAAACAGGATCTACAAGTCTAAGTAATGCCTCTCTTCTTAAAAGAGCATTTGATAAATTCTCCTTAAATTCTTTCTGAATCCCATAAAGTCTCTCTGCCAATCCAAGTGCCAACAAAGCCTCTCCTTGTTTAGTTATTCCATCAGTATTAAATCCAAGAGTCTCAGCATCATTAATTAAAGTTTCTATGCACACATGAGATGTTAAATCGCAATTTCCAGGAGAATCTAGGACATTATTCTTCATTTTTTGATTTTCATATGAAACTATCGTCCCATCAGAATTCTTAGAGTTGTAGTATTTTTTAGCTTCTTTAGCGTAATCAATTATCAATAAAATACCATTATTGATTTTCCCATAAATAGCTTCTAACCATTTTGAGTTATCTACATGCCATTCTGTCGTCCATCCTTCAAGAGCATCTTCAGGCGGAATAGTTATTCCCAACTCACTTTTAGCAAGTTCAAAACTTTTTTCCAATTCACGTGTAATTGGCAATTTATCAAAAAATAATTTATGAGATTTTTTGTCTATAGAAACTGCTTGTCGAATTAATTTACCCTTTGAGAAGGTTATTCTTTCTACTGGCAAAGCATCCAAAACCTCATTTGCTAGAACTATTCCATTTATATTATTTTCCTCTACTTCATCCAAACCTTTCCATAAAATATCAATACCTAAGTTCAAAAATTCCTCCAATTTATTTTTTTGTTTCCTTACCATCCCTTCATTAGGTTCAATAATTACAAAAGAAACTCCTTCTAAAAAATTCTTGCTGTTTTCTAAAAAATATTTAATTAATCCACTCATAAAGCTTCCATCTCCAGCTCCAAATTCAGTTACAGATAATTTCTGATTAGATAAAAAACTACTTTTGAACTGAATCAACCAATCTTCTATTTGTTTACCAACCAAAAAAGCAAAATCATCAGATAAAGATGGTGATGTGACAAAATCTCCTCGAACGCCTAACTCAGCTTTACCGCTGCCGTAATAACCATTAATAGGATCATTTAATGCAAAATTCATAAAGTCATAAAAACTTATAATCCCACCCATTTTTATTATTTTTTTTACTAACCATTCTGGATTATTCGCGGGTAAGCTATTCATAGGCGAAAATATAAAGAGATAAAACTTATTTATGCCTTCAAAGATTAACTATTTATTAGGAATATTTCTATCTATATTAGTTTTAATTTCACATAAACCCGTTTTCGCTATAAATAATCCAAATCTCTTACCAGAAGAAAAAACACCAATAATTGATTTAGCTAAAACATTAAGCCCTAATCAGAAAAAATCTTTAGAGGAAAAGCTCAACAATCTAGAAATTGAAAGTGGGTGGAAAATTAAATATTTATCTCAGTTTGAAAGTTCACCTGGTAGTGCAATAAAGGACTATTGGGATTTAGATGAGACAAGTTTGTTGATAGTTGCGGATCCTAGAGGGGGAAATTTGCTGAACTTTAACGTCGGAGAGGCTTATTTTAATTTTATGCCAAGGTTATTTTGGGTTGAACTTCAAACAAGATTTGGCAACCAATACTATGTTAAAGATCACGGTGAGGATGGGGCAGTATTAGATGCAATTGATTCAGTAAAGATTTGTCTCGAAAGAGGAGGATGCCAAGTTGTTCCTGGCCTACCCAAAGAGCAATATATTTGGACTTTATGTACATCTATTCTTGGAGGTTTAGTAGCAGGTTTTGCATCAGCTCCAAGAAAAGAAGGTCAAGTCATATCAATTGGATTTTTAGCTCTTCTTTCTCCCTTATGGGGAATGTTATTTGGAATATTTGGTTTAGCACCGATAATATCCAGAACAAATGATATATTACCTTTATTTAAAAATGGTTTAGCTTTTACAGCCGCAGGAATTGCCGGTTATATCTTGTCTCAAACATTATTTTCAAGATATGAAAAGCCCAAAAATACTTAAAATATGATCAGAGATATTTAATCCTAAAAAAATTTATCTTCTTCACGAATTTCACCAGACTCTGAATACCATCGATGAGAAACATGACTTAATCCCTTTTTTTCAAACTCAATCCATGAAAAGTTAATTAGTAATTTCCCATCTTCATCAGTTTTATATCTTGGCACCACAGCAGTATTGAAATAAATTGTTCCTTTGCTATCAATTTTAAACATCTCTCTTAAACCAAGATTTCTTTTAAGCCGGTTGTGCATATGACCAAAAATTACGAGATCAACTTTTCTTCTCTTTTGTATTTGAGAAATAGCCACAGACAAATCTCTATCTCCCCAATCTAATGAGGGTAATTTCCAGTCTTTCCCACAAATACTTTTAGGTTCTGAGCCTAAACCCGAGGGGCCAGCATGAGACATAATTATTAAAGGTATATCTTCAACAGTCTTTTCCGAACATTTGATAATTTTATTTATTGAATCTTGTTCAGTGATAGGTCCATAAACACCCTTAACTTCTTTCGAAAGATAATAGCCGCCGCCAGAACTACATGGTCTTGCAGACAATAAATTTACTTGATTATTAAAAACTTTCAAATCCCATGCACAATATTTTTCACCAAGAACACGTATCTGCTTTGAGAGAGTTTCGCCTGTTGAATCCTTCCCTCTATCATGATTCCCTAAAATCACAAAAGTAGGAATATTGATCTCATTGATTTTTTTAATTATTTTGACACTCCCATCAGAAATATCACCAACAAATAAAACAATATTTGGTTTGATAATCGATAAAACTTTCAAGTCTAATTCAGACCATTGACCATGACAGTCACCAACAATAGCAATTTTTAAATTTGTCAGAATTTTTTCTGTTTAAAGGCATATAATTTATTTAGAGATATTCTAAATCCTGACCAGTATAACTTCTACTGCAAAACAGAAATCAGTTCAAAACGAAGAGGATTTGATTTTTGAAATAAAGGAGCGTTGCAAAAAAGCTAATGCAATTATTCTTGCGCACTATTATCAAGCTCCAGAGATTCAGGAAATTGCAGATTTTATTGGCGATTCATTAGATCTATCTAGGAAAGCTGCAAATAATGACGCAGATATAATAATTTTTTGCGGTGTGCACTTTATGGCCGAAACCGCAAAAATACTTAGCCCTAAAAAAACAGTCCTTTTACCAGATATTGACGCTGGATGCTCATTGGCAGACGATTGTCCTTCAGATAAGTTTCAAAAGTTCAGGGAAGAAAATCCAGATCACTATGTCGTAAGTTATATAAATTGTACTGCAGAAGTAAAAGCTCAAAGTGATCTGATATGTACAAGCAGTAATGCAGTCTCATTAATTAAAAAGATACCTAAAGATAAAAAGATAATATTTGCACCAGATCAGAACCTTGGGAGATGGGTACAGAAAAATTCAGGAAGAGATCTTAAATTGTGGCCTGGCAGCTGCATTGTTCATGAATCATTTAGTGAAGAAGCACTTCTAAAATTAAAATATCAAAATCCAGGATCAAAAGTCATTGCTCATCCTGAATGTAGTCAAAATTTACTAAATCTCTCAGACTTTATTGGATCAACAAGTAAACTGCTTGATTTCGTAAGTAAAGATCCATCTAAAACTTACATGGTACTAACTGAACCTGGAATAATTCATCAAATGAAAAAGAAAGAACCTAACAAAATTTTTATTGAAGTCCCCGACATAGAAGGTTGTAAATGTAACGAGTGTCCATATATGAAATTAAATACCTTAGAAAAAATTCTAGATTGTTTGAAAAATAATTCACCATCTATCGAACTTAACCCAGAAATAATAAGAAAAGCCTATGTACCGATAAAGAGAATGCTGGATATGAGTAATTAATTTAATGTGAATACTTTATTTTCCTTATTAATTTTTAGGAATGCATTGATGTTTGTAGTGTTTGGATTAAATTCACTTATCTGATTATTTCTTTTAATTATATTTACTAGCTCTTTTTCACCAGCTCTATATTGTTTATCTTTTCTAGTTCCAATTTCTCTTTGGAGAATAGGGTTTATATTCATTTTTACTTCTATGTCTGGAATAATTCCAGATTTATTTATATCAGTGCCGTTCGGAGTTAAATACTTAGCGACTGTAACAGTTAGACCAGAACCATCAACTAAAGTTCTCATGGATTGAACTAGACCTTTACCAAACGTTTTCTTGCCAACTAATTTTCCTCTTTTGTTATCTTTTATTGCACCTGAGACTATTTCACTAGCACTAGCAGAACCCTCATTAACTAAGACAACTAAGGGCTTTTTTGTTAGAGCTTGACCGTTTCCTTTTTTTGTTTCTTTTAAACCATCTTTACTTACTGTACTTACTATTACTCCTTTGTTAATGAAGTGCCTTGAGATATCAATGCTTGATTCTAATAAACCTCCTGGATTACTTCTCAAGTCAAGAACATATCCTGCGACTTTTTTTGTTTCTAAATCCTTAATAGCATCTTTAGTTTCTTTTGACGCATTTGCATTAAATTGTTTAATTCTTAAATAGCCAATTAATAAACCATTTTTGGTTTGATTGACTTTACTTGATACAGATTTTATTTCAATTTTTTCTCTTGATAAAGTCTTAAAAAAGGATTGAGAACCTCTAAGGATTTCAAGCTTTACTTTAGTACCTCTTTGTCCTCTTATTAATTTCACGGCCTCCTCAATATTCATACCTTCAGTAGAAATATCATCTATAGATAAAATTTTATCTCTAGCTTTAATTCCAGCATCAAATGCAGGGGTGCCCTCAATAGGAGAAATAATTATTAAATCATCAGATTCTTTGTCTTTAACTATTTGGATACCAACCCCAGTTAATTCGCCAGAGGTATCAATTCTCATTTGATTAAATTCCTTAGGTTCTAAAAATCTTGTATAAGAATCATCTAAATTAGAAAGCATATCTCTAATCGCATCATATGCTTCATTGCTGTCTGAATATGTTTTTGATAAAACTTCTTTTCTTAGATTAATCCAATTGGACTTTTGAAATTTGCCGTTTGAATCAAGAAAATCTCTATATACAATTTGCCAAACATGATCAATTACTTCTTTATAACTATTATTTAAAACTGTTGCCTCTGCGAAATTATTTAAAAATAGCCCAGAAAAGGATGTCGCAAAAAGAAATATATATTTTTTTTTAAGCAATTTTCTTATCTTCAAATAATTATATATTTTTTATTATAAAAAGAATTTATTTATAATCCAAAAATTTGACAAATCCTTAAGGATCAATCCACTTCCCATCATCCTTAATAAGTTGGATTAAAGCATTAACCCCCTCATCTTCAGGTACTCTTTTTATCTCTTCTTTCCTTCTATATAATGCAATAGTTCCTTTACCTTTCCCAACATAACCATAATCAGCATCTGCCATTTCTCCTGGCCCATTAACAATACATCCCATTATTGCTATATCTAGACCCGTTAAATGTGATGTGGCATTCCTAACTTTATCTACAACTTCTTCTAGATTGAAAAGAGTTCTACCACAACTAGGGCAACTGATGTATTCAACCATTGTTTTTCTTAATCCTAAAGATTGCAAAATTGAATAGCACACTGGTATTTCCTTTTCTGGAGCTTCTGTTAAGGAAACCCTAATGGTATCTCCTAATCCCTCTGCTAAAAGCGTTCCAATTCCAGCAGTACTTTTAATCCTTCCATAATCACCATCACCAGCTTCGGTCACTCCTAAATGTAAGGGATAGTTATATCCTTCTGAGTCAAGCCTATCCGCAATCATTCTGTAAGCTGCCATCATGACCGGAGCCCTGGAAGCTTTCATAGAAATAATTATGTTATGAAAATCAAGCTCATCACAAATTTTGACGAACTCCATCGCAGATTCTGTCATTCCTAATGGCGTATCTCCATAAGTAAAAAGCATCCTCTCAGATAGAGACCCATGATTAACTCCAATCCTTAGAGCTTTGTTTTCAGCCTTTAAAACTTCAACTAAAGGGGTAAATCTTTTAAGTATTGTTTGCTTAATAATTTCAAATTCCTCATCTGTATATTCAGTTCTTGCAGGGTCTGATTTTTCAAACACAAACAATCCAGGATTAATTCTTACTTTATCAACATGTTTTGCAACTTCCATTGCAATTTTCATACCATTATGGTGAACATCAGCCACCAAGGGAGTATTGATATTATTTTCTAGTAATTTTGCCTTTATATCTCCTACTGCTTTGGCATGTGCTAAGGAAGGGACAGTTAACCTTACTATTTCACAACCCACATCATGAAGTCTTTTGATAGCTAAGTAAGCATTTTCGACATCCATAGTATCTTCATTTATCATCGATTGAACTCTTACTGGATAATCACTTCCAATAGCTACATCACCCACCATTACTGTTCTAGTTATCCTTCTCTCAATATGAGTTGAATATCTTTTGGAGAGACTATTAACCTCTTTTGATTGAGTTAATGACATTAAAATTCTTGATATTCAAAAAGGATTTCACTAAATTATACGGCATATAGTTTACCACTTACATTCTCTAGGTCTTTCAAAGTTAGATAGTAAGGTTTATTGATTTCTTTTGAAGGAAATCTCAACAAATATGATGGATGAAAAATTACCATAATTTCTCTCCCATCTTTTTTAATCCATTGACCTCTTAAATTACTTATAGGATCTTTAACTTCTAAAATAGCTCTCATAGCAGTAGAGCCAGTAAGTAATATAAATCTTGGATCAACTAACTTTATTTGCTGTAATAACCAAGGTTTATGAATATTAATTTCTCTAGCAGTTGGTTTTCTATTATTTGGTGGACGACATTTAATTACATTACAAAAATAAACATCCTTCATATAATCAATCCCAGCTTGTATTAATAATTCGTTTAGTAACTTACCGGATTTACCTACATAAGGTTTCCCTTCTAAATCTTCTTGTGCTCCAGGTGCCTCACCAATTACTAATAAATCTGCAGATACACTTCCTCTTCCAATTACTAACCTTTTCACTGATAATATAACTTTAAATATTTTTATCTTAAGAACTCAAAACATGAAAATAAAATAGATTAAGAAAATGAACTAAATTAAACCATAGTGTGATAGTTTTATTTATTCTTAATTTATGCATTTGTCATTATTAAAGTCATATTTGAAAAGTCATAAGTCAATGAGTCAAGTTAATTTATCTGATCGGGCACTTTCAATTGAGCCTTCTCTTACATTGCAGATAAGTGCTAAAGCAAATCAATTATCTGCAGAAGGAGTAGATATTTGCAATTTAAGTGCAGGAGAACCTGATTTTGATGCCCCAAAAGAAGTTATAGAGGCTACAAGTAAAGCTATATTTGATGGATTCACAAAGTACGGACCCGCAGCGGGGAATTTAGATCTCCGAAAAGCGATTGCAAATAAACTTCAAATTCAAAACGATTTAAATTATGAATTTGAAAATGTAATGGTCACAAATGGTGCTAAGCAAGCAATTTATAATCTTTTCCAAGTATTATTAAATACTGGAGACGAAGTTATTATTCCTTCTCCATATTGGTTAAGTTATCCCCAGATGGTTAGATTGGCGGGTGGGAAGCCAATTTTTACAAATTCTTCTGCAGAAGATGGATTCAAAATAAATATAGAAGATTTGAAGTCTAAAATCTCTTCAAAAACTAAATTTATAATTATCAATTCTCCTAATAACCCTACTGGAAGAGTTATGTCAAAGGAAGAATTATTACAAATTGCCGATTTAGCTAGAGAAAATCCTAATATCAATATTCTTTCTGATGAGATTTACGAACTAATCCTTAAAAAAGAATTTAAACACTACAGTTTATCTTCATTAGCAAATGACTTAAAAGATAGAATTTTTATAATAAATGGGTTTGCGAAAGGATGGGCTATGACTGGCTGGAGGATAGGTTATTTAGTCGGTCCCAAAGATGTAATCAAAGCATCCTCAGCATTACAAAGTCAAAGTACAAGTAATGTTTGTTCTTTTGTTCAAAAAGGTGCTTTAGAGGCTTTAAAAATTAATAATGAGTTTTTCTCAATGATAAATAGCCATTATGATCAAAGAAGAAGACTTCTCTATGAGGGCCTTAAAAATATAAAGGGGATTTATATTGAAGAACCTAACGGAGCATTTTACGCATTTCCAAAATTACCCAACTCCTCAATTACTTCTGTTGATTTCTGCAATAAAGCTCTTCAAGATTACGGATTAGTTGTTGTACCTGGAAAAGCTTTTGGAGCTGATCAATGTATTAGAATATCTTGCGCAGCTTCAGAAGTTAAAATAAAAGACGGACTACAAAGGATTGAAAAAGCTATTTCAGAATACTATTAATTTAACTAAGTGATGTTTAATTTAAAGAATTTCCTAGTAAGTTTATCTCTATTATTTTCTATCTTTTCATCACCTGTATTTTCAAATCCCAAAGTTTTAAAAGTTGGAGCAATACCTGATCAAAACCAAGATGTTTTGGACAAAAGATTTAATTTATTTTCAAAAGAATTATCCAAACAACTTGATGTAGAAGTTAAATACATTCCTGTTATTAATTATGTTGCAGCAGTAACTGGATTTAGAACTAAAGATTTAGATTTAGTTTGGTTTGGCGGTTTATCAGGAGTTCAAGCCAGACTACAAAATCCTAATTCAATTGTCATAGCTCAAAGAGATATCGATAAGGAATTTAAAAGCATTTTTATAGTAAACAAAAATTTAGGAATTAACCCAATTTCAAACATTAAAGGACTTAAAAAACTAAAAAATTTGAGATTTACTTTTGGCTCTCAAAACTCAACATCTGGAAGATTAATGCCAGAATATTTTTTAAATCGAGCAGGGGTAGAAACTAAACACTTTAAAGGCAAAAAAGCAGGTTTTAGTGGGAGTCATGATGCCACTATAGCTTTAGTTAATAGTGGGGCATTCGATGCTGGAGCTTTAAATAAACAAGTTTGGGAAAACACTCTTAAAAATAATCCCAAAAGAACAAGTGATTCAGAATTATTCTGGATCACCCCAGAATATGTTGACTATCATTGGATTGCTCAAGGTGATCTTGAAAATAGATTCGGGGAAGGGTTTACAAACAAACTTAAATCAGTAATTCTAAATTTAGATATAAAGCAAAAATCACATAAACAGATATTAGATATGTTCAATGCAAAAAGATTTATAAAGGCAGAAGCAAAACAATATAAAAATATAGAGGAAATTGGGAGGAAATTAAATAAAATTAGATGAATAAAACTGTCTTAGAGTTAAAAAATATATCTTATAAATACAAAAATAATCTGATCCTAAATAAAGTAAATTTAAAAATAAATTCTGGGGAAAAAATTGCACTTTTAGGTAAAAGTGGTTCAGGAAAAACTACACTTATATCAGTACTTAATGGCACTATTAAGCCAACTCAAGGTGAGGTTAAATTATTCAATGAAAGTTTCGAGGAATTAGATAGAAAGCAGAAAAGTAAAATAACAACTATATGGCAAGATTTAAGATTAATAGGAGATCTCTCTGCAGAACAAAATGTTAATTGTGGACTACTAGCGAAAAACAATTTTTTTTTCGCTTTTAAAAATTTACTAAATATAAGTTCTTTTAAGAAGGCGCATAAATATATGGAATTATGTAGACTTCATAACTCTATTTACGACAAAAAAATCAGAAAACTATCTGGGGGGCAAAAACAAAGGGTGGCTATAGCTAGATCATTAATTCAAGAATCAAATATATTACTTGCAGATGAGCCTTTTAATAATCTAGATCCCAAATTGATAACAACAATTAAAAACCTAATGCTAGAAAGTGTCGATAAAAATGATACAAAAAAATCCCCAAAGACGATATTAGTTGCATTGCATCGATTAGATTTGCTGAACGATTTCGATAAAGTTATTGGAATAAGGGATGGTAAAATTTTTTTCAATATCAAAAGAAATAACTTAAAGAAGATTCATTTAGAGAAAATATATTAATTAGTTGAACAAATTAAAATTAAACTATACCTCATTATCTTTTCTTCCAATTTTGGTATGCATACCTCTAGGGTATCAATTAATAAACAATATTCATTTTGGAGGATTTAAATTATTCCAAGAATTCTTAATTTCTGCATTTAATCCCAAGATCGATAATGAAATTATTATTACCGTAATTAAGCGATTAAATGAAACGATATTAATTGGGTTTTTTAGTTGGTTAGTAAGTATTATTTTTGGAGCATTTTTTGGAATAATTTCCTCAAATATTTTTTATAAAATCTTTAATATTCCAAATTTTTTCTATCGCACTATAAGATTTTTTCTAACAATAATTAGATCTATACACGAAGTGGTTTGGGGAATAATATTAATGCAAATATACGGAATAAATTTTTCGATAGGAATAATAGCTATATGTATACCTTATATTGCTGTAAATTCAAAAGTTTTTGCTGAACAATTAGAAACTATTGACTACAAAAGTTTTGAATCTATAAATCAAATAAATGCACCTAAATTTTCTTCTTTACTAACTTTAATATGGAATCCAATAATAAATACATTTAAAAACTTTGGTTTATATCGATTAGAGTGTTCAATAAGAAGTTCAGTGATTTTAGGACTTTTTGGGATTGGAGGAATAGGTACCAGTATTTTTTTATCTTTCCAAACTTTGAATTTTAGAGAGTTATGGACTTATTTATGGTCCTTAGCAATTTTGATAATTCTTTCTGGATTACTATTCAAAAAAATAAAATTTAATACTAAAAATAAAATCCTATCTATTTTTTTTATTGCAGTTTTTTTCATAACAATTTTATTTTCTTTTTCATATTTTCTTTATTTTATTTTTAATATTAATTTTGAAAATTTTAATTCCGTTAGTTCTCTATTTAAATCAAGCTCAGATTTAGGATTATTTGATTTCTTTAAACTTATATTAGAAACAATAATTTTAAGTCTTTTATCAACAGGAATCGCAATAAGTTTACCTCCATTAGTAATAGGAATTTTTAACAGCAAAAGTTCTAAATTTTTTATAAAAATTTTTGCATTTTTATTACGTTTAATACCTACACCTGTAATACTTCTAACTCTATTAACTTTTAATAATCCTTCTTTATCTTTAGCAGCTTTAACATTAGGTCTCCACAACGCTGGTATTACTAGCAAATTACTTTTTACAAATCTAGATAGCCAAGACAAGAGAAATTATATTGCAATGAAATCTCTAGGAATCTCAAAAAAGACTAGTTGGCTTTTAGGTTTATTTTCTCAACAAGCAAAAAGTTACTTAGCATATTGCGCTTATAGATCTGACATCATTATTAGAGAAACTGCAATTGTTGGGGTTATTGGAAGTGTTGGTCTAGGTTGGCAATTGCAAGAATCACTAAGTTCCTTCGCATGGCAAGAAGTCACCATAGTTCTGATAGCTTATAGCTCCATCGCAATAGTTGGCGAATTAATAAATGGTAAAATCAAAAATAGTTTAACTTGATTTGTAAGAATAATTTGTTAAATCAAGTAATTATTTTTTTTCCGGTTATAGTGATTAGTTTACCAAAACAGCTTGTTGTAATTGGAGATAGCTCAGTTTATGGATGGGGAGATAATGAGGGTGGTGGATGGTGTGAGAGACTTAGAAAAGATTGGGTTAATAACCAAAATGGGCCAGTTATTTATCCACTTGGCGTTAGGGGAGATGGGATAGAAAAAGTTTCATCTAGATGGGAAAAAGAATGGTCATCTAGAGGAGAAACGAGAAGAAATAAACCTAAAGCAATCCTACTAAATGTAGGTCTTAACGACACTGCAGCAATTGGTCAGATAAATGGAAGACATCAATTAGATATAGATGGATTTGAATATGGATTAGAAAGGCTAATTAATGAAATGAACTCTCAAACAAATGTATTTGTTATTGGTTTGACACCAGTTGACGAAAGCAAAATGCCGTTCGCAGGATGTCTATGGTACTCAAATGATTTTTGTAATTCTTATGAAAGGAGAATGGAGGAAGTATGCCTCAATCAGAATGTCCCATTTCTTCCTACTTTTAGAGAAATGTACTCTGATAAAAGGAGTAAAAATTGGATTACGCATGATGGAATTCATCTAAATTCCGAAGGTCATTTATGGCTTTTCCAAAGACTTAAAAGCTGGGATATTCTTACAAAATGGAAGGAATCATAGGTCTTTGCAGATATTATTAATTTATAAAATATGAATATAAAATAAGAGCAAAGATAGCAAAAACAGAAGCAATACTTGTCTGGATAGCATTTACCAATTCGTTACTTAATTTATATTTGTTTTGAAATTTAGCACCAATAATACTTTCAGAAATTGTTGCCAAGAATCCAGAAACTACAACAACTATAAAATGATATTTTGTAGAAATAATTGATAGATGAAGCATTATAAAAGCCATAAATATTGATCCCAAAACACTAGCTAATGTTCCTTCTATACTTATTCCTCCTTCAGTTCCCCTATCCACCTTTTTAAGTGAAGTAATTAAGTATGTTTCTTTACCAAATCTTTTTCCAATTTCGCTACCAAAAGTATCCGCCAACTTTGCAGCAAAACTTGCAGCAAAACCTACTTTAAACATCACTACATTGGCAGCATTAAATTTGGTCATAATGGCAAGAAATAATCCTGTAGCTGCTGAGCCACATACATTCTCAGGACCTCTTCTCCCGTCTCTTTTTTCAGCAATTCCTTGTGCTTTTTTAAATTTAAAACCTATTTTGGTAACAAGGGATCCAAATAATAAATAAATTACAACTGACATCCATCCCTGCCAAGACAAACATCCCCACAAAATTGTGCCTAAAATGCCTGCACTTACCCAACCACTTTTCGTCATCAAAGGAATCCTGCAAAATATATAAATCAAAATAAAATTAATGCAAAAACCTATAAAAAATTGATTTCTAATTAAATCCATATTTATCTAATTCTTTAATTTCAAATCAATTCTCCACTGATTTAGAATTGATGATGCGTTAATACTAGCCGTTGAAGTTCTCAAGATAGTGTCGGAAAGCTTAACAAAGGTAATATTATTTTTTTTAAAAAAATCAATTTCTTTAGCGGACCAACCTCCTTCAGGACCAATTACATTCCAAAAAATACCTCCTTTTTTATTTCCAAATTCTTGCTGTTTTCTTAACCATTGATTTAAGTCATATAGTGTTTCTTCTCTAGTTATAGAAATTGAAACTCTTTCTTGATTATCTCTACTTTTTAGCCATTCAATAATATCCATTCCATTTAAAATAGATGGTTTCCATAATCTCTCACTTTGTTCAACAGCTTCATTGATAATTAAATTCCATCTCAAAAGTTTTCTAGAAAAATTTAAATTTTTGTTTACCTGTCTTTCTGAAAATAATGGCTGTATAAAATCAATTCCTATTTCAGTACACATTTTTAAAATATTCTCAAAACCACTTTTTGGTATAACAACAGCTATTCCTAATAGGTGAATTTCTTGTTCTTGAAATAAGTAAGGTTTTTTTGATTTAATTATTTCTAAGCAATCATTTTTAACTTTTATAGCTTTCCATAATGAACCCTCTCCGTTAGCTATAAATATTTTTTTACCATTTTTTATCCTCATTACTTTATTTAAATAATGAGCCTCTTCTTTAGAAAGTTCTAAATTATTGTTCTTAATTTTTTCAATTCTTTCATGGGAAATAATTAATCTTGTTAAGTCTTCCATCTAAAACACTTAATCTTTGAAAACTAAATCTTCATGTTCTTCAACTGACCAATCATTATTTTCGCCCCCAATAATTAACTCTTCAATTTTTACATAATTATTTGATATCTCATTCAAAGAATTAATTAATATATCTATTGAAATGGAGTCTGAAGTTCCAAAATCAACCCAACATCTTCCCCAAAGATTTTGATATTCCATAATTCCTAAATTATGCATTAAGGCTGGAAGAGATGCATTTTTTTGGTCATTATCATAGGACATCCAACTTAGATCAGAACCCTCTTCATGAGTTTGCAAATTTTCAGAATTAAATCCACCTAACCTTCCTAAAACGTACCAACTATCAAAAACACCATCTAAATAATTTTTTTCGTCTTGAGTTGGTGATTCTGAAAACCTGATCCATATCCAACAATTAAAAGGATCAACTTCCCTAAAAATAATATTCATATTGACTAATATTTTTTTAGATCTAAAGCTATTATAAGTAAGTTATTACTAGATTCAAATTCATACCTATAACTTAATAAATAATGCTTGATTTAAAAGAAATATCTTATCAACCCCAAACTGGTGAAAGTAAAATAATAGACAATTTAAATTTAAAAGTTCATGAAAATGAAATCATTTTAATTTGCGGCAATAGTGGTTCTGGGAAAACAACACTACTCGAAATTATAAGCGGATTAACAAATCCGCAAAAGGGAAAAATTACTTGGAAGAATAAAATTTTGTCTTCTAGACAAAGAAGATGGTTTTGTGGAGTAGTATTCCAATTTCCTGAAAGATACTTTATAGGTACAACCATTGGTAAAGAATTAAAAATAGGCCATAAATCCTTAAGAGAAAAAAATATAGAAATAGTTTTAAATAAAGTTGGTTTGAAAAAAATTAATCTTACTCAACCACCAGAACAGCTAAGTGGCGGACAACAAAGGCGGTTAGCTGTAGCAGTTCAACTACTTAGAAATCCCTCAATTCTTTTACTTGATGAACCAACTGCTGGATTAGACTATTCAATGAGAAATGATGTGAAGAATTTAATTCTTGATTTAAAAAATAAAAATACAATTATTATTGTTACTCATGAACCTGCCTTATTTGAGGGAATTCCTTCTAGGATATTATTCTTGGAAAAAGGGAAAATCAAAAATTTTATGAAAGAAAATCATGCAGGATAGGATAGTTCGGGCTACTGCAGCCAATGGAGGAATAAGATTAGTTGCGGTCTTAACAACAGAATCTTCTTTAGAAGCAAAAAAAAGACACGACCTTTCTTACTTAACCACCTGTGTCTTAGGCAGAGCATTTAGTGCTTCACTGCTTTTAGCAAGCTCGATGAAAATAATGCATGGGAGAGTCACTTTAAGAGTTAGATCTGACGGACCTTTAAAGGGATTGCTAGTTGATGCAGGTAGAGACGGGAAAGTTAGGGGTTATGTAGGGAATCCTAATTTAGAATTGGACCTAGTCAAAATAGATAATAAATATTCTTTTGATTTTACAAAAGCATTAGGTACAGGATATTTAAATGTAATTAGAGATAGTGGATTTGGAGAACCCTTTACAAGCACTGTTGAATTAGTAAATGGGAATATTGCTGAAGACTTAGCTTCATATTTATATCATTCAGAGCAAACTCCCTCTGCTGTATTTATTGGAGAAAAAATTCAAAATAAAAGTGTTATTTGTAGTGGTGGCTTATTAGCTCAAGTTTTACCTAAAAAAAATACTGACCCTCTGCTAGTTTCACTACTTGAAGAAAGATGCAAAGAAATTAATTCTTTCAGCGAAGATCTATTTAAGTCAAAAGATAATCTTCTTGAGTTAATTAGAAATATATTTCCCGATATTGACGATAAATCAATCTCTGAAAAAGCTCGTTCTCAAGAAGTGAGTTTTAAATGCAAGTGTTCCAAACAAAGAAGTTTAAATGCGATGAAAATGCTTGATAAGAGCGAGTTAGAGGACATCCTCAAGAAAGATGGCAAAGCAGAGTTGGTTTGTGAATTTTGTAAAAATAAATATCTTATAAATTATGGAGAAATTAAGTCTATGATAGAAAATCAATCATAAAAAAATTACGCCCAGCCATAAAATAACCATGGCCGGAATACTTTGAATTTTTTGTATTGATAAAGAGTTGTTTGATAATTCCTGAATGAAAGAATTATTTTCAAGCAATCCACCAAATATTAATCCTATTGAGAGAAAGGTAACACTCCAACCCAGAGAACTTATAAATCTTTTCCCTGATTTAATTTGAGTATAAGTAAGTATTAATGTTGAGATAGAGAGTAAAAGTCTATTATTAGAGTCTGGACTGATAAATAACAAAATTAAAAATAATAGCCCAACAGATATTTTTATTGAAAGATTATCAAATGTGGGGGGAGTTATTTTTGGCAGACTATACTGACTTGAATTGTTAGAGTTATTGTTTAAATTTTTTATCTTAGAAAGAAGTGGGAAGTTATTATTGGTAAATTGATTAATTTGCTTTTCTTTTTTTGAGGCACTCACAGCTTCATAGCTTACATTTCCTGATTGCCTGGCTTTCAAACTACCCATGAGTAATTGATCAAAGGAAGATTCTATTTTTGCTTTTAAAATTAAGTCTTCACCAGCCTCTTTAACTTTAATATCTCTAGCCTTCTGAATATCCTCAAAAGCAGCACCCTCTTTTACACCTAAAATTTCATAAGGTGATTTTTCGTTTTTATTTTTATTACTGTTTGAATCCAAAATTTTTTACCAATACTAACAGATTAACTAATTTTATAATCCATTAAGACTTTATAAAACAATTGGTTCGACTCCACTAACAACGGGCGCAACTTTGTTTAAATTTAATTGATTATTGTCTTCAACAAACTGATTTAGATTCCACTCATTTTTGAAAAGAATAACTGGCCTATTCCAACAATCTTTGACTATTTTACAGTTGAATATTCTACCTAGTTTTTCAATGGCTGGCCATCCATCAGAAATCCATCTAGCCAATTGATATGGCATTGCTTCAAGATTTGCTTCTACACCATATTCACTTTTTAATCTGTGAGTTACTACCTCCAGCTGCAATTGACCAACGGCTGCGAGTATAGGGTCTCTTTTACTCTCATCAAAGTCATAAAGAATCTGAACAGCTCCTTCTTCTCGAAGTTCATTAACACCCTTTCTAAAGTTTTTAAATGCTGAGGGATTTGGATTTCTTAGCCAGCTGAATATTTCAGGACTAAAGGATGGTATGCCCTCATATTCCAGATGAGCACCCGTATAAAGAGTATCTCCAATAGAAAACATCCCTGGATTATTTAAACCAATAACATCTCCAGGATAGGCATCATCAACTACTTCTCTATCTTGCCCAAATATTTTTTGTGGTCTTGATAATCTAATTGTTTTACCAGTTCTGGAATGTTTAACTGACATATCCTTTTCAAATTTGCCACTACAAACTCTTATAAAAGCAACCCTATCTCTGTGCTTTGGATCCATATTTGCCTGAAGCTTAAAAACAAACCCACTAAATTCATCGCTTGCAGGTTCAATATCCCCTTTATTACTATTTCTTGAAGTTGGTTTTTGTGCCATTTTTAAAAAACTATCTAAAAATGGCCTTACGCCAAAATTAGTCATGGCAGATCCAAAGAAAACTGGGGTTAAAGAGCCATTAAAAACTTTTTCTTTTTCAAATTTAGATCCTGCCTCATCAAGAACCTCCAATTCTTCAAGTGAGTTTTCAAGTAAATCTCTCTCTACATATTTTGATAGCTCTTTATCTTCAAGACTTAATCTTTTCTCATTTGATTGTTTCCCTCTCACTGCTTTATCAAATAAAATCACCTCTCTCGAAAATCTATCAATAACCCCTCTAAATTCCTCGCCACTCCCAATTGGCCAGTTTATAGGAAGGGTATTTAATCCAAGTTCCGATTCAATTTCATCAAGTAAAGAAAATGGCTCTCTTCCTGGTCTATCCATTTTATTTATGAAAGTAAATATTGGTATTTTTCGCATCTTGCAAACTTCAAACAATTTTCTAGTTTGAGGTTCTAGTCCTTTAGCAGCATCTTCCAACATAACTGCATTATCAGCAGCAGCTAATGTTCTATAAGTATCTTCGGAGAAATCTTGGTGTCCTGGTGTATCTAATAGATTAATTACAGATCTTTCATATTCAAATTGCAATACGGTTGATGTAATAGAAATACCTCTTTGTTTCTCAAGTTCCATCCAGTCTGAGGTGGCTTTTCTCTGATTACCCCTAGCTTTTACTGCTCCTGCCTGTTGAATGGCACCTCCATACAAAAGAAGCTTCTCGGTAAGAGTCGTTTTCCCAGCATCTGGATGTGAAATAATAGCAAAATTTCTTCTTTTATTTACCGCATCCAGTATTTCTTTATTATTTAGAATTTTAGTACCTAAGCTCATTTATATAATATAAGGGCCTTTCACTTAGTTCTTAAACATTACCATAGACTATTAAATAATTTTCACCTTCCTCAAACACATCTAAAGAAGATAGATCATTCTCTAAGATGAAATTTTTTAACTCTTTAAAAGTATAAGAAGCTCTTAAAGATGCATAATAATCATTAGTTAAAATCTCATTATATTTAGTTGAACATTGTGCTTTGAGTTCTAAAGCAGACTTTTCATCTAATGGCCTTTTTAAGTCCTTGTGAAAATTTACAGTAATGTTACTAGATAAAATTCTTATTGTGTTGAAGAAATCTTCAAGATTGGTAATGTGATGAATCAAACTATTGCTTACAAGTAAACTAATTCTTTTTTTAAATAAAAAATGATCTGATTTAATGTCTTTGATGTCAGAACAAATGTAGCGTAAATTTTTTAATTTTTTTTGATTATTAGAAATACTTT
>QCPF01000016.1 GCA_003212655.1 Prochlorococcus sp. AG-436-D21
AGAGGAACTTTAATAATTTTTTGAATAATAAGAAACCTTTCTCAATTCTTTTTGGACCTAAAATTGAAAGTAAAATTACTAATATTATGAATATTTCAGGTGAATTTAAACCTAATAGTTTCATAAGATTTCATATTCTATTTATATTTTAGTACATGCTAAAAATTTAATCTAATTATTTTCAAAAGTGGGTAAATAGAGTTCCCTATTTGATGCAATTAAACCTTCTTCTTTAAAAAAAATCTCTAGGTCTTTTAGATCATTTATATCTACAAATTCACCACAATTATCTAATATATTATTATGGGTGAAATTCCATAAATCAGCCAAATATTCGTCATCATCTGGAAATGCTACAAATTTCAAATATGTATTATTCAAAGCATATTCACTAGCAAAATCAGAATCTAAACCTTCCCTCTTAGCATCACAAAAAACTTTAGCAAATCTTTTGCCTACAGAAGTTTGAGCACTTGATAAATCTAAATTACCTTGCATAGCATTTACATTTATTGGTGCAATAAAAAAAATTATTGGAAGAAAAATAGATACTAATATAAACAAGAAAAAATTTCCTTTTTAAATTTCAACTCAACATAAACTAGCAAAAAAAGTAATCAATTAGGCCTATTTAAGAAAAAGCACTTATTATAAATTAAGAAATAAATAGAAAAAATAAAATCAGCTCCATATCTGAATTTATAATAAAGAAAGATTAAATAAATTTAAAATTACATGTCTTCAAATATAAGTCTAAAAGGAAGGGGAGTTAACAGGATAATTACGAGTAAGGTCATGCTATCGCCATTAGCAGGTGTTACAGATAATATTTTTAGAAGACTTGTACGTAAATGGGCCCCAAACTCCTTACTTTTTACAGAAATGATAAATGCCACAAGTCTTAAAAAAGGATATGGCACACAAAAAATCAATCAAATAGATTTAGAAGAAGGTCCAATTGGAGTACAAATATTTGATAATAGGCCATATGCTGTTTCTGAAGCTGCGAAACAAGCTGAGGACTCTGGAGCTTTCTTAATTGATATAAATATGGGATGTCCAGTAAAAAAAATTGCAAAGAAAGGTGGAGGCAGTGCTTTAATTAAAGACCGAAAACTTGCTATAGAATTAGTCCAAAATGTTGTAAAAGCTGTAAGGGTTCCAGTAACAGTAAAAACACGACTCGGATGGGATAGTAAAGAAGAAAATATAGAGGATTTCTTATTTAAACTTCAAGATGCGGGAGCAACGATGATCACACTTCATGGAAGAACTAGAAAACAGGGTTTTTCAGGCAATTCAGATTGGGGAATGATCGGGAGACTTAAAAAGTTGTTGGAAATTCCAGTAATTGCTAATGGAGATATCAAAAATCCAGATGACGCTCTTAATTGTTTAAAAAAAACAAATGCTGATGGTGTAATGATTGGACGAGGAATTTTAGGATCCCCATGGAAAATAGGAGAAATAGATTATGCTCTTAGAGAAAATAAAAATTTTAAAGAACCAAACACAGAAGAAAAACTATATTTAATTATTGAGCATCTTGATGAATTAATTAAAGAAAAAGGAGATCACGGATTGCTTATTGCAAGAAAACATATCTCATGGACATGCAAAGACTTTAAAGGAGCATCAAATTTGAGAAATAACTTGGTTAGAGCTGTTGATAAAAATGAAGTTAAAAATTTAATAATTAAAATGATTAAAACTTTGAATAATGAAAAAAATAGTTTAGCTTAAAAAAAAATTATTTTTTAAATGAAAATTATTAGTAAAGAAACAAGTAAAAGAGTTTGTGATCACATGAACAATGATCACATAGATTCAGTGCACAAATATCTTACCCATTATGGGAGGATATCAACATTTGAGAATGCCTATATGGAAGAAATTAATAATAGTTATATAAAAATCAATTACGATGGCCAATCAGCAATTATTAATTTTAAAAATGAAATATCTGAAGAAGAAATTCATTCAACTTTAGTATCAATGATTAAAGACATTAAAGAATAAAATAATTTATAAAAAAATTCTAATTTTTATTTTCATAGTAATCAGTTATCTTTTTACATTCTTCAAATGAAAGCATGCTTAATCTAGATGTGGCTTTTATTTTTAAAATTGCACAAACAGCTAATAAATCAGCGCTATCAACAGTAAGTGCTTCAGAAAGTTCTAGGACCCTAAGACCTTTCATTAGTATTAAAAAATCTTTTCTACATTATCAATAACCTTAAAATCAATGGGCTGCATTTTTCCCTAAACCTGCAACGAATGGAAAAGTTTGTTCATCACCAAATATATCTTCTTCCGAAGAATTAGAAATATTAGTTTTTTTAATATCAGGCTTAATTTCTTCAATTTCATTAGAAATATTATCTTTAATGTTATTTTCAATTTCTTTTGCTAATAAATTATTCGTATTAGAAAATATTGAAAAAACTAATACACATAAAAATAAAACAATTTTTTTCATAAAAAAAATTTATCTAATACTATTTTTATATGCCAATAGTGTTATTTATAAAAACTAGATAATTTTAAAACAAATCTATATAAATCAAAATCAAAAATATTCATCTTCCCAGCTTATTTCTATTTTTAAATCTAATTAAAAAATAAAGACCTAGTAACAAAAGAATTGCCAAGGAGTACTGATTAAGAAAAACATAAACAACATAGACGAGAAAGGGGAATAAGCACGCCCTCTTAAAATTTAATTTCTGTTCCTTTGACATATTTTTCCAATTTAAATATTCTTCCCATTGAAAAATCTTCTTCATTTTTCTACTTTTATTTTTACGATTAAACATAACTTTATAAATATGGTATTGATGATTCTTATGTTAATAAATAAAATTAATCTACAATATCAAAATATGTTTTTTCATTGAATTAAAATTTTCTAAATAAAAGATGAACTCAAAACCAGTTTGGAAAATAGAAAAAATTGTTTTACCTCAACATGCAGATCATGCAGGGGTAATGTGGCACGGTAAATATTTTAATTGGCTTGAAGAAAGCCGAATAAATGCACTTTCAGAAGTAGGTATAAGTTATTTCGAACTAACGAAAAATGGCTTAGATTTACCTTTAATCAATACTTCTATAAAATATAAATCTCCTTTATTTCTTGGTGAAAAAATAACAATCGAGAGCGAATTCAATATTGATAAAAGTCCTAGGATTAATGTAATTTCAAAATTTCATAATAAGAAAAATGAAATCTTAACGATTGCTGAAGTCAATTTAGTCTTAATAAATAAACTGAATTTTTCTATAATAAGAAAAAGCCATTAGTTTTAAAAGAAAAAGAATCACTTATTGCCTCAATCGAGGTAAAACCTATTTTAAAAAATTTAATTCAAATTTTTTCTATTATTTCAGTCTTAGCCTTGTCTGGTATTTTGATTTTTCAATATAACTATTTCTAAATGAGTTCTAATTTCAAAAACCTCTACACTTCTAACAATCCTCCTTTACAAGCAACCTTAATGAGAGGATCTAATATTGAGTCGATCCACAAGATTCATGCTGTCATTACTGATAAAAAAGGGAGGGTTTTAATGTGCGCAGGAAATCCAGAATATAAAAGTTTCATAAGGTCAGCACTAAAACCTTTTCAAGCTATCCCTTTCGTTAGTAGTGGAGCTTCATCAAAATTCAATAATGAATTAAAATCGATTGCTTTAGCATGCGGGTCACATAGTGGATCAAAACTTCATTCAAGGGAAGCATTCAAAATTTTATGGGAATATGACATTGAGATTAATAATCTTAAGTGCCCAAAGTCAAAAACAAGTCCATTAGAACATAATTGCTCGGGTAAACATGCTGCTTTTTTAGCTACATGCAAAAAAATGAATTGGCCATTAGATAGTTACTTAAAAGGGGATCATCCTCTTCAAGTAGAAATATTCAGAATTGTATCTGATTTACTTGAAATACCGTCAGCTGAAATACACGCAGAACGTGATGATTGTGGTGCACCCACTCTTTATTTAAAACTATTAGAAATGTCTAGGTTATATTCACTTCTTAGCAGTTCCGAAAATGCTGAATTAGAACAAATCAGTAGAGCTATGACAATAAACCCAATAATGATAAGTGATAACAATAAATTTGATACAGAAATAATTAAAGCTTCTCATGGGAACGTTATAGGTAAAGGTGGAGCCGAGGGAATACAATGTCTATGTAAAGTAAAAGAAGGTATAGGTTTAGCTTTAAAAGTAGAAGACGGTTCAAAGAGAGCAAAGCATGCTGTTAGTCTTCACTTACTTAAACAGTTAGAGTGGATATCTGACTTAAGAATTCAAGACATTGAAGAAAAGGTATTTAATTTTCCTGAAGGAGTGCGACTTGAAGTTAAAGGTAAAGTAAAATTCCAAGAATCCTAAAAAACAGGAAAAATAACCCTTTCAGATGTATGCTATGTATATGCCGCGGGGTAGAGCAGTCTGGTAGCTCGTCGGGCTCATAACCCGAAGGTCGGAAGTTCAAATCTCCCCCCCGCCACCATTTAAAAGCAGCTTGAAAGCTGCTTTTTTTAGTATTTGCAGTAATTACAGCAACTATATAAATAAAGATTATGACGTCTTAACTAAAAAGAGCTTACTAAAAATTATTTGAGATCTTTCTGAATAGAGAATTTCAAGTCAAGCCTGACTATTAAGCCAGTAATTATAAAAATTATTCCAATGTAAGAATTCAAAGATAGGTCCAAAATATTAAGTTAATTGTTTAAGTAGATTTTAACTCACAAAACATATTTATTAAATAAACCATTTAAAAAGAATAAAAAAAAAATTTAAATTTTGAACATTTATATATTTAATAAGTAATTTAATTGAGTAAAGTAGAATTTATATAATTTATAACGATTATATGCAGAATTTTCTAGAACGTGATTTAGGTTCAAGCATGTTATCAATAGCTATCATACTAGGTTGGTTAGGTCTATTTTTTGTATTTTTGAGAGTATTAACAATTTCAATAAAGAGAATCCTTGAAACTGTTTTCAAAAAATCGTGATTATTGAAATAAATCAATAATTCCTAATTAATCGCATTAATCCTTTATCACTAGGTATAATAACCTAAAAAAATGTCAATTTTAGATAAGGTTAAGATAGGAAATTCTGTTCAAGTTAACTTAGAACTATCTAAGGATAGACTTACCAAAGAAACTATTGATGCAATAAATGTTTCTTCATTGGGTAAGATTAGTGATTTCAGAATAACTGATGGCAAAGGTATTGGTGTTGTCTTGCAATTATCTAATGGAGAGGAGCAATGGTTTTTTGAGGACGAAATTGACCTTCTCGACGAAAATGGTAATGTAATTAAAAAAAATATTGATAAAAAAGAGAATAGTAATTTTATATTTGATTTTTTAAGAGGATTAAATTATGAAAATAAAAATAAGGTAAGCGACTTACTTAATCCAATTAACTTTTTTATCTGGCTGGTTGTATCTTTTAAAGATATTTTTTAATTGTAAAAAAAATTTTCTAGAATAAAAATAATTTAACAATTTATTTAAATATAAAATTTCAATAATTAAAAATTTAAATGGTACAAAATATTATCGATGTAAGAAATTTATCTAAGTCATTTGATATCTCTTCCAAAGAACCAGGCTTAAAAGGAACAATTAAACATTTTTTTAGAAGACAAAAAAAAAGTTTAGAAGTTATAAGAGATATAAGTTTTGAAATTAAAGAAGGAGAAATAGTAGGTTTTCTAGGTGCTAATGGAGCCGGGAAAACAACAATATTAAAAATGCTTTGTGGCTTAATTTATCCAAGTGAAGGTTCGATTTTGGTTTCAGGTTACTTACCTTTCAGGAGAAAAGAAAATTTCCTAAAAAATATCACCTTAATAATGGGACAAAAGCAACAGCTTATTTGGGATCTTCCGCCAATTGAATCATTCTATTTGAACGCATCAATATATGATTTAGATAAGTTAGAAGCTAAAAAGAGAATAAAAAAACTATCGGAAATGCTCGAAATTGATGAAGAGCTATTCATACCTGTTAGAAAACTTTCACTAGGTCAGCGAATGAAATCAGAATTACTAGCAGCTTTGATACATGAACCAAATATTCTATTTTTAGACGAGCCGACACTTGGATTAGATATTAATGCACAGAGAAATTTAAGAAAATTCCTTCAAAAATACAATAAGGAAACTAATGCAACGATATGCCTAACCAGTCATTACATGAAAGATATTACATCTCTATGCAAGAGAGTTATATGTGTGCACGAAGGGGCCATTTCATATGATGGGAAACTTGACCTGTTGTTAAAAAAACTTTCTCCAGTTAAAGAAATATTAATAGTTTGTCGCTCTGAAGAGGATGCAAATAAATTAGAAAATTCAGGTTTTACTGTTAAAAATAAAATAAAAAATGAAATCACTATAAAAATTGAAAACAATTCTATTACCTCTTCACTAAAAACTATTCTAAATAATTTTGATATTGAGGACCTTTTTATAAATGAACCACCCATAGATGAAGTTATTGGGAAGGTATTAATCAAAAAAGATTATGATATCTAATTTGATTAACCGTAAAATAATCACCTTATTAAAAGTCCAATATTCAAACATGTTGGAATATAGGGTAGAAATTGCATTATGGGCAATTTCGGGTATTATTCCTTTTTTCATGTTAAACATTTGGACAAATAATAATCTAAATGAATCCATAAACATTAGTGATGTTATGCTTTCTAGGTATTTCGTATGTGCTTTTTTTGTAAGACAGTTTTCTGTAGTTTGGGTTGTATTTAGTTTTGAAGAGGATTCTCTTATGGGGAAAGTATCTCCGTATTTAATCCAACCATTAAATCCATTTTTCAGATATTTTGCACAACATCTTGCTGAACAAATAACAAGATTTCCTTTCGCACTAATAATTGCATTTTTCTTTTTTATTTTTAATCCAGAAAGTCTATGGATCCCAAATTTAGGTATTTTACTTTTATCGATAGTATCTACTTTCTTATCCTTCTTGATTCAATTTTTAATTCAGTCAATAGTTGCATGTATATGTTTCTGGACAGAGAAAGCATCATCGATAGAGAGATTGTTATTTATTCCAACTTTATTTCTCTCAGGTCTTTTAGCTCCAGTAGTTTCATTTCCCGCATATGTTAAATCTTGGATTTATTTAACTCCTTTTCCATATCTAATTGATTTCCCTGCGAACCTACTATCAGGAAATGAAACAAATATTAGTGGAGGCTTAAGTATGCAGATTCTATGGATTTTTTTACTTTACCCACTATTTAAGAAAATCTGGTCTGAAGGAACGAAAAAATATACAGCTATGGGGTCATGAATTTTAAAAAATATCTAAAAGTTTATAAAAAATTCTTACATACCTCTTTGGCTTCTGAGTTAGAGTATAAGACAAATATATTAGTTGACTTAATTACTGCAATTTTAAGTTTAATAGGAAGTATTTTTCTATTAACTATTTTCTTTCAAAATAATGGATATATTGGAGGGTGGAAATTTGAACAGGCCCTAATAATTCAAGCTATTTACACGATTTTGAATGGAATAACAAATACATGGTTCAATCCTAATCTTTCAGAAATAGTTAAACATATAAGAGAAGGAACGTTAGACTTCGTACTCTTAAAACCTATAGATAGTCAATTTTTTATTTCATTAAAAAAAATAAATCCATCTGGATTTTTAGAAATAATGCTTGGATTTTTTTTATTGATCTTTTGCATAAGAATAAATCAAATAAATTTAAGTTTAAGTTTTCTGACCCTATCCTTGATTACTATAAGCTGCTCGATTTGTATTTTATATAGCCTATGGTTTTTTATATCTACTACTACTATTTGGTTTGTTAAGACTTGGAATGCAACAGAAGTATTGAGATCATTCCTTTATATTGGAAGATTTCCTCTAAATTCATTTTCATTTTCTTTAAGAATATTTTTTAGTATATTTATTCCTATTGCTTTTATAACTACAATTCCTTCTGAAGTTTTTCTAGGTCTTTCTCAATCGTGGAAAATCTTGCTTGAAGTTATTGTTGCTACAGTATTTCTTATAACTTCAAGAAAGTTCTGGTTATTTGCTTTAAAATTCTATTCATCAGCATCTAGCTGACTATTATTTATTAACCTTCATACAAAATTCCCAAATTTGTTGTTTATTTTTTAGAGAAGAGAGCTTAGATAATTTCTTAAAATGAAGTTTAGATTTCTCAACAGATAAAAGCCTACAGCTGTATTCAATTTTATGATTTCTAGATATGGATCCTAATTTGAGTGCAACATCACAAAGGATAATTGTTAAAGTGAGAAAAAAAACTATACTGAAAAATTGTGAAAATGATTTTGAATAATTTTTATTTTCAGTTTTTAATTCAAATTTCATCACTTAACTATATGCTGAGGGCACTTAATTGCAGCAATAGCAACAGCTGTAACTTTAAAATTTTCTGACTTCTCAATAACCCTTTTAACCTCTAGTGGTCCATATTTATTACTTGCATCACTGTAGGAAAGTAGCAAAGATTTATAGTTATCATGTCCTAAATTTCTATACTCGCAGAAATTATCCCCAACATAGTTCAAAAGAGTTAGTAAAGTTAATTCAATCATTAAACCTTTATACTTTCAAAGTTCTTACGAATGATACTGTGCAGGACATTTTTAACAAGTAAAATCACCAAAAACACTTGAAATCATAAAATAAGATTTTTAATGATAAATTTTAAAATTACAAAATTATTTCAGTATTTTGAAATTTAAATATAAGAAAATCATTAAAGCACTACCAGTAGTGTTTAAACCTACTAAAGTTTGCGCTATGGATAGGGGGTTGCATTTTTTAAGAAATTGGTTTAAAAATAAGGTTCCCCATCACCTGGCCACACATATGTGAGGCCTTTTTTTTTGTTTATTAAAATAAGGCCTCTCTAAAAGTATTATTTAATAAAACGAGTTATTAATTTACCCCTTTAGTAATAAATAGGTCATTATCTATGATAATTTTCATAAGAAACATCTGACTTACAAAGTATTATCTTATCTTTTTTTAATCATATTTTAAAAAAACTGTTATTATCAATGAAATGTCAAGAATATTATGCATGAACAAGATGCAATTTACCTTGATCAGTTTTGTCCAAAGATAAGTAGTAAAAATTGGAGAGAGTCACTCAATAAAATAACCAAGTTTAAATGTATTTATTGCGGTAAACCTTCAGAATCACTTGATCACCTTCATCCAATGTCAAAGGGTGGTAAGAGCAGTACAAGTAATTGCGTCCCATGTTGTTTGTCATGTAATGGTAAGAAATCAGATTCAGAAGTTCTTAGTTGGTACAGAAAACAGGATTTTTATGATCCTCGAAGAGCTATGGCGATACGAGCATGGTTTAATGATGATTTAAAACTAGCGTCAGTTCTTTTGAACTACTTAAATTAAACAATAAAATAATAAATTGATTGAGCTTTGGAAAAATATTTTTGTTTATGGTTGGATATGATATTACTATTTTGGTAAATAATGAATATTTATTTAAATTATTCTGTTACTTGCTGAATTTATTTTATTTCTGAAAATCGAAATATTAGAATAATCATCTTTCCACATTATTGGCGAATCTATAACCTTTCTCTCTGGAGACTTTACTGAAAAAATTAATCCAAACACAAAAAATATAGTAATCAAAATTATAATTAATACTAATTTATCTGAAATATTATTCATTAACCTAATTTATCTTGAAAAATTTTTATCAGGAGTAGTTTTTTCGTATATTTCTAGAAAATATGATTTAAAATAATCAACTCCCTCCTTTCCAATTAATCCAAAAGACCATCCACAATCATTTACTACTTGCAATGAAATTTGATTTGCCAAGTCATTCTTCTCAATCCATTTTTTTTGTGGATTGTAAGAGAAAGATATAATATTTTCAGTTTTTACAATAGCTGATTTCATTGCTTCATCTTTAGAAAAACCATTTTGAATAGCATTGCAATATTTATTAGAGAAATTATTGGAGATCCTATTTTGTAGCAGGCTTACACTAGGGTCAGACGTATCAAAAGCTAAAACTGTTAAAGGTTTTAGTTGGAAAATTATAAATAAAAATAAGCCAAAAAAGAGTTTTAACAACAGCAACTAATCAATACTCTACTGACAATATAATAATATTTTAAAATTCTTTTTTCAATAAAATCTTATAAATAGCAAAAAAATTAAATTTCAATTTATTAATAATTAAGAGTATTGCGATAAGTTCAGTAATAATAGTCAGAGGTTTATTTGACTACTTATATGTACGATTCTTTGATGACATTGCTATTTTTTCCTGATTGGACAAATGGACTACCTTCAGATTTTTTAATTCTTCATTTCTTTGTAGGCGCTGTTATTTTTCCATTCAACATGATTCATGCTAAAGCAAGAAAAATTGACAGTCAAAACCCACAGGAAGCAGCTAATGGTTATAAAAATTCAGACAATACTACATTTTTTGGATACGAAGAAATCAATTAGATTTTCAAAAATTTCTTTAAGGAAATAGTTTATTGATGATAATTTCCCTTAATTCAACCTTAGATCTCAAAATTTTCAGTCCCAGCGAACCTTTAGGAATATTCATTATTTTTTTAGGATTAATATTTACTGGTATGATTTTCTACATTATTTATGCAGTAAGTACTAATAAAGAATCATTAGAAGATAAAAAAATAAGAACTAAAAAGGAGTACTTACAAAAGGAGAAAATAGGAAAGTTGTTTCCTAAGAAAAAATAAATTTAATTGTTTTATATCTATAAAGGTATTTATTTATATTATTAACGACCAAATCAGTAGGGTCCAAAAACATAAGTTTTAGCTCACTTAAATCAAACATAATATAAAGCTATATATTAACAACTAATTTTTTTTTACGAGAAGTTTATATTGTTAATTGCACAGCAATATTTATTTTCATATCAAGCAAAAAATGTTAAAAATGGAAAAAATGATTTGAAATCTTGGAGAATTCACCTCAATATCTATATCTTGCTAGTGGAGTAAATAATGGAGAAGGTTTTTGGATTGTAGGAATAAAAAATTGCGATGACAATATCCTTGAGGATGAAAATCTTTTAGATTGCTATAGAAAAGAATTAATAGGTAATGAATCAGCAAATGATATTCTTTTAGCTATTAATCTAAACGTAAATAATTTATTAAATGAACTAAAAAACAAAAATTATTTTATTGAAAAACCTTCAATAGGAATTTCATTTGATATACCATTAGAAATCTTGGAAAATATTTTTGATTTTTGGTTAGACATTTATAAAAATCAACAAGCCTGGGATGCTTGTCTAGGTCTTCTTAAAGTTAGAAAAAGGATTCCCCTAACAAATCTAATTGAAAGCGATAGTTTAAAGGGTAACTCTAAAAAGTGGGCTATAAAAATTGAGACTTTACATACTTATACTCCTTCTTCACTTAGAATTAAAAAAATAAATGATCCCATGTGGGAATAATATTATCTTTAAATACTCAAAATATTTACTTCGTTGGGTATTTAAGTAAAAATAAAATAATTAATAATATAAAAATGAATAAACCCTATTCTTTTAGTATCGAACAAATGAACGGAATTGTAGAGGATACATACACCAAGATTATAAATGAATGCGAAAATTTAAAAAAAAATACTAATTGTCCAAATGAGCAAGTATTAGCACTTTTAAGTGTAATTGCTTCAAATTACGCCACCAGAAAAGAAAAAAAAGAAAGTTAATATGATAAAGCACTTTACTTGGAACGAATTTGATAAGAGCGTAGAACAAATAGCTAATAAATGTAGGTTTAAGGATTTTTCTGGAATATACGGAATTCCTCGTGGTGGATTATGTCTTGCTGTAGCACTAAGCCATAAATTAAAAATTAAATTAATTTCAGAACCAATTAAAAATTCATTAATAGTAGATGATGTTTATGAAACTGGTCTTACATTAACGACCTACAAGGATATTGAAGGAGCAATGTTTTTTGTATTATTTAGTAAGATCAAACCTACGTGGTGGAATACAGTATTTATCTCAAAAAAAAACCAATGGATAGTTTTCCCCTGGGAAAATACTTTAAATTCAAAAGGTGATCGCGAAGAGTACATCAAAAAAAGAGGTTTAAGTTGAGAAAGAAATTATATTTGGCAAATCCATATGGATTTTCAAAACAAACTAAAACTCTTTTACATGAATTTATTGAAATCTTCAATGATTTAAATGTAGAGGTATTTGAACCTTTTGAGAGAGCAAAACCATTAACACAACAAGAAAGTGAATGGGCATATGACGTTGCAAGAAGTAATTTCGATGATTTAAAAGAATGTGATTGTATTTTTGCGATTGTTAATGGAAATCCACCAGATGAAGGTGTAATGATTGAATTAGGTATAGCAATTGCTCTAGAAAAGGAAATCTTTTTATTCAGGGATGATTTTAGGAATTGTTCTGATAGCGATCAATATCCATTAAACCTAATGTTATTTCTTGGACTACCTAAAGATGATTGGGAAAAATATTATTTTGAATCATTACAAGATATACAAAATCATAAAAAAAGTTTTGTTGAGTGGGCAAAAAAATAATCCACTAATACTTGAGTCGAATTTTTAAGTTTAATTTTATCTACTGAGGTGCTAGAATAATATTTATTTATAAAATTTTGACACAGGTAACAGTTGGAGAGAACGAGGGAATTGAGTCTGCCCTTAGAAGATTTAAAAGACAAGTATCTAAATCTGGTATTTTTGCAGATTTAAAAAGACTTAGGCATCATGAAACACCTATTGAAAAATACAAAAGAAAGTTACAACAGAGAAGAAAAGCAAGAAGAAGATAATCTGATACAGCTAATTAAGTTTATGTAAATTTTAATAATATTAATTTTTTTGATAAGTTTGAAAATAAAAAAATTAACTATTTAAGCTTTTTAAGCTTCTTAACAAGATTTATTCCAACTCCTGATACAGCAAGAAGATCTTTTTCATCAGCAGCAATAACCGCTTTTGTTGTTTTAAATCCAGCCTCATACAAAGCTTTTGCGCTTTTTGCTCCTACACCTGGAAGTGTGGTTAAAGTTTCAATATTTTTCTTAGAATTAACCGCTTTTGTTTTTGTTTTTGTTTTTGTTTTTGTTTTTGAAGTTTTTTCAGACTTAGCTGATTTTTTCTCTTTCTTTAAGGAAGTTTCAGGTGTTACTGGACTTTTAAACAGAATTGATTTTAGTTTACTGAGAAATTTAGAAATCATTGTAAAAAATATAAGTAAAAGTATTAGCTTTTCTGTTTAATATATTATCAAAATCCAAGTGGAAATAATAACAAAACAATAGCTAATTGAATAGAGATAATTTATTTACAATTATATAAAGACACACATTTAATATTTATGCAAGCTTACGAGCCACAGCAAAGTATTGAATATTGCTTTAAAAAATATAAAAAAGAAAATATGAACTTTCAAAAAATAAAAGTATTTTTTAATAGTAAAGTTAAAATCTTTATAAAGATCAGATCATAAAAATGAAGCTTATATTTATAAGTGGACCTTCTGGAAGCGGTAAGACAACTTTATCAAATAAGATAATACAAAAAAATAAAAATGGTTTTGTTTTAAGTACCGATAATTACTATAAGACAGGGTTAATAAGTAAATTTCTATCAAAATTTATAGAAGGTTATTTTGATAGAAGTATTAGTTTTAATAGCAAACTATTCAAAAAAGATTTTGATTACATTCATAAGAATCGTATTGCAATCTATAATCGCTATTATAATTTCGAAATGAAAACAATTCAGAATATCTTAAACGAAACAAATAATATAAATTTTTTAATAGTTGAAGGAATTTTTGCTAAAGAATTCTCAGAAACTTTAAATAATAAAGATTACTTTTTTTTAGAAATAAAAACTAAAAAAATTGAGTGCATGAAAAGAGTTGTCCAAAGAGATATAAAAGAAAGGGGGAAGAATAAAAAACAAGCTGAAAATGATTTTTTAAAATCTTGGGAAATTTATTACGAAAAATTCAAGCCTAATAGAATAAAAAATAATACAAATAAATTTATTATTGAAAAAAAGACTGATCTAGATCAAATTCTGAAAAAATTATTCAATTAAATATTTATTTTTTTTTCTAATAATAAGGCACTCAAAATTGAGCCTTCAATTCTGCCAAATCCATCGCCTTTAAACCAATCTCCACAAAATCCAATTCTATATTTTCTACTAAATTGTAAAGATAATGGGATGGCAATGCCAGAAGGCTGTGAAGCTCTCCATTTCATAATAGATATTTTTTCATCAAAAGTTAATCTATTTACCACAGAATTATCTTTAAACAGTTTATTGAAATTTGTAATTATTTTTTGTTTAAAAACCTCTTCATCTTTTGCATTTAGATAAGAATTAATTAACTCTATATTTTTTGAATGTACTACAATTCCTAATTTATTATTATCTTGCAGCTGAAAAATAATTCTTTCAAATCTATATTTTTCTTCTAAATTTTTGTTTAAATAAAAATATCTTTGTTTTTTAGAATAAAAATCTTTATAACTATAGTTTTCTTTTGTATAAATTAAAAAAGTTAACCTAGGAATAAATGTTTGCTCTTCTAAAAATTTAAATAATAAATCTATTTTTTTATCATAATTTATAGGAATAGCTTTTCTTAATGGAATTTGATTTAGGTTTAATATTTTCAATGATCTTTTATGTAACAACAAATTAGTTGAACAAATAAGATATTTAGACTTGAATTTGTCGCCATTTTTTGATGTTAGTACCCATTCCTTATCATTAAAATTCAGATCAACTATTAAAGTTTCAAAGAAAAAATCAATTTTCTCTTTTAAATTATTTGACTCAATTATCTTTTTTGACAATTCACTCATTGTATCTAAAGATAGATAATTAACCCCACAAGAAAATTCAGATATTTTTATGGTTTCTAAATTAGAATCTTCATTTAGAAAAAATTTGTCGGAGTCATCAATTTTTATATATTTATTTTCCAATAATTCATCAATATAACTTTTTAATAGAAGATTATTTCTACTGTTAGATATATTAAAATTTGGAGAACCATGATTAAGTTTCCATCCTTCAAATCTTTTGCTTATTCTTGTACTTGATCTCCCTCCAAGTCCACGGCCAACTTCAATTAATGCAACTTTTTTTGTAATATTATTTTTCAGAAACTTCGAAGCGAAAACACAGGCAGATATGCCTCCACCTATTATTAATAAGTCATATGTAATATCGCTTTTCATAGGTTTAATATCGACATAAATTATCTTTGATTTTCTAAAAAACTATTAACAGACCTAAGTTTCTCTGATGTTGAAAAATCAGATTCAATAACAGGAGTAATATTATTTATTTTATAAAAACTAACTAAATCGCTAGTGAAATCAAAAAAATAATCTAAGGAATATAAACACTTTTCTGATATATATACCTCTTTCCAAGGACGAAATTTAAACCGCGCTATTAATTGTTTAGAAGGAATAAATAAACTTCCAAATAGATTTAATTTTTCATCTTTTGCTATGTTCTTTAGATAAGTCACCTCATTCTGAAGAACTTTAATATCCGTGCCATATTGAAACCAAATAGAATTAATTAATCCAGTCGAGATTTTTCTTTCGAACCTTTCTCTTTCTGTAGAAATATTATAATATTTTTTCAAGTATGGATTGTAAGCTATACCAAATTTAACTTTTAAATTTTTTTCTTTTTTTAAATAAGCCAATACATTAACTGAGTCAAAGTTTTTTTTCTTATTTGATCCAGATACAAGCAGAATTTCATAATTTTTATTAAGATGCGAATTTTTAACAAAATCTAAAAAATCCTGATACGATTTTTCTTTATTTTTTGAATATTGATGATAAAGACTATAGTGATAGGTCACATTAAATTCTTTATAGTTTTTAGATATATATTTAATAGTTGAATTAAATAATTCCTTTTTTATAAGTCCTTTACATGGAATATTAATATTTTTTATATTATTTAATTTGCAGAAATTAAGTCTATTGTCTAACTGAGAAATATTTTTAAATGATAATTCAAATCTTAAATTATTGTTCATTATTTAGTGATCATATTTAATCACTTAACATATTAACGAAAACATGCATCTGCTAAGATCCTTATTTTAGAAGTCGTCTTTTTATTCTTAGCCTTTAGAAAATAACTAGGGGAAATCTCTAATGCAGCTTTTAAAGAAATTTTATCTTCAGAAGATTTTGCAATAATTTGATTAAAACATTTCCAATTTTCTGGTATGACTAAACCGGGCCATGATAAATAAAGACCTACAAAAATCCCGAAAAATAAAAATAAAAAAAACCTCATAACGAATAAATTTTTTAATTTTACTATTTAAAAAAAACAATTGTTTAATTGTATTGGAAATTAATCAATAAATTATTTCCTTTCTTGTTATGGCAGATATTTAGTCCATGAAAGATTTTCATGAACTCGAGAGGTTAGAATACCAAAAATGTATTATTTTAGAATATGGCTAACCAAGATTATCTAATTGCAATAGCTTTAATAGAGCAAAACTTAGTTAGAGCAATGCCTCTTGGAGGTAAAGAAATTAAAGATAATTTAGAGGAATCAGAAAATTTAAAGAAACTTGGAGAAGAAGTAATTTTAAATCTTCTAATGAGAGTGTTTCAAAGAAGTGATGAAGGTGCTTTAAAAAGGGCTTCTGAAGAAAAAGGTTTGCTCCTGGTTCATATGCATCCTAAAAGAATGCAGAAAGAGCTTCCATTCATTAAATCTGAATGGATAAGAGACGGAGATACACAACAGTTTCTAAAATACCTTGGCAATCTCTCAAAAGAAGTATGGACTGCATCTTTCGTAAAATACAAAGGGATTGAATTTACTTCTATCTCGAAGAATGATGAGATCTAAAATATATTAAAAATATTTTCTTTTAAAGAATTTCTTTCTTTACAATATTATTCTCCCTTGTGACTCTAAAACAGTTTCTACCATTACCAAAATCAATTGAGGAATAATCAAAATCATTTTTAATATGCAAGGCACAATTGCCCTCGATACATATACAAGATTCAATAATTTCTCTCTGAATAACATCATTAACGTAAGGTTCCCTCTCTTTTTCTTCATCGAAATGCGGGCAAGCAATACCTTCAACTAAGCCTAAGCAATCAATTATGGCTAATTCTTTAGCATAAGAATCAGTTATACCTTTATCAAACCAACAAATAGCCCCAGCACTTACACCACTCATTACAATTCCTTTTTCATAAGCATTTCGCAAAATTTTATGTAAATTCCATTCTTTCCAAACAGCTAACATACTTTTTGTATTTCCTCCGCCAACATAAATGATGTCTTGGGTAAAGACTTTTTCTTCTAGGTTTTCTGTTCTAGAGAAGAAATCAATATGGCTTGTTATACAATCAAGTTTAGAAAAAGCTCTATAAAAATTTAGCTTGTACAAACTACTATCGCCAGATGCTGTTGGAATAAAGCAAATTTTAGGTCTTTTTTTATTACTTAAAGAAACTATATATTTTTCAATTTCAAGAGAGCCTAATGAGCGTCCAAACCCTCCTCCCCCAATTGCGACTATATTTTTACTAGGCATACTAAATAAAGGATTTGTATATGAATTTAAGACAAATTACCATTAAAGATCAACTGGAATTAAAGAAGGTTTATTTTGACTCAATTAAATCATTAGATGAAAAAATTTATAGTCAAGAACAAAAAAGAGCCTGGTCAAGCCAAGCTTGGAATAACCCAAATTTTGATAAGTCAATAATTAAAGGAAAAGGATGGCTTATAAGTAAACAAGGAATTATTATTGCTTTTGCCACAAGATATCCTACTGATAGGATTGCGCTATTTTACTGTAAAGGTAAATTCCAAAGAAAAGGCTACGGCTCTAAGTTACTTCATGAATTAGAAGAAGAAGCAAAGAAAGAAGGTTTAGATTCTCTTTATACTGAAGCGAGCTTAATAAGTTATGAATTATTTCTTAAAAATAAATGGAAAATTATACGTAAAGAAAAAGTTATTATAAATAACATTTTTTTTGAAAGATATAAAATGGCTAAAATTATAAAAATTAATTAATTAAAAATGTCCGGCAAAAGGAAGGGATTAATTCTGATTCAAAGAGTTCTAATTTGGGCGATATACTTTTTTTCAGGATTTATACTTTATTCAAACCAAGGATTTTTGCCTTCATTGATAATAAATTTCTCAAGAATTATTTATCCATTATCTATTTTTTTGGTTACAAATAAGAATTAAAAAAAGAACCAATTTTCTGCCTATCGATTCAAAAATGACAACTTCACAATTGTGGTTCAATTTATTACCCGTTATTTCATCTCTATTAACTGTAATTTTTTCCTTAACTAATTCTCTTTTATATATCCTAGGAAAATTAATTAACTCTTAAATAAATTAATAATTATCTATTAGCCTTAGAAAATTCTCTCATAAAAAACATAATGTAAATAAATTTGTCTTTTACTTATATTTGTTTAAATTTTAAATAGGGATCAATAAAATCATGAAAAATCTTTCATTAAAGAGAAATATTAATTTTGATAAAAAAAAAGATATAAATGATTATGAATTTTTCTCTTTAAAAATCACAGATAGTTTATATAAAAAAGATATTGGAAAATTCCTTGAGACTCTCTCTTCTCACTTTATTTAGGAAAATATTCATTTTCTGATCTTCAAATTCAAACAGTCCCATTAATAAATAAGTATTTGAGGGATAATTAGTTAATAATCTTAAGAATACTCCAATGCAATTATTTCTTGCTGACTGCCAATTCCCAGATATTGAGAATCAAGTGAAAGCTTATCAATTATTTGTAGAAGCTTGGGAAAACGGTGAAATTGCAAAATCAGATAAAACAGATAAATTTGAGATGTTATTTAGAGTTCATGCTCCAGGGGAGGGTAGAGTAGTTTGTTTATGTAAGGCTGAGAGTGATAAAGAGATTTTTGAGCATTTCGCTCCATGGAGAGCCAAATTTGGCATTCATATGGAATTTACACCTGTAATAAGTTGTCAAAATATTGTTGATTACCATAAAGATTTGTTCAAAACTTTAGGGTAACTAGCTTAAATCTAAATTTTATCGTGATTAAACCTTTTTCCAATCTTATTTATAAAAAAAAAGATAGAAAATTTCCTTCTTTAAAAAATAAGCTTAAGAAAGAAGAAAACCTCAAATCTAAACCATTAATAATATTTGGTTTTATCATCTCATTAACTTCCATCTTTTTACTTTTTTTCACCATTAATAATAAATTTGGATGATATATGAGTAATTAGAACTATTACCCTGGAACAAATATGTTCTATTATTGATTTAAATGTAACTAACTAAATGGCGTTTAACGAAGGGGGGATGGCATCGGGCCTACTTATCATCGCAGTATCAATAGTTTTTGCTGCAGGCTTTGGATTTTTAGTCTTGCATTTTGTACCTGGAACTCCATTTTAGGCTATCCAACAGAATTAGATTCACAAAATATCTTAAACATTAACAGTTTCTAAATCCTGCATTTGATTATCATCAGCATTAGATTTCTTATTTAATCGATAGGCATAAACTAAAGATCCTAAAGCAATGGTACTAGAGGCGAAAATCCCCGATATGAGTATCAAAGCAAAAAGACCTCCTATTAGTCCCCCTTTTAATCTAAGCAAATTTGATTTAATTAAAAGTATTACTAAAAAAAGAATAGTAGTTTTAAGAGAAGAGATTTTCAAAAAAGTAAATGGTAAAAAAGGATTTAATAACATTTCATTTGCGGAATAAAGTTTGGAATGATTCTATAAATAAATTTTAAAAACCGCATAAAAAAAAGACTCAAATGAGTCTTTTAAAATCTATATTAAATTTGATGATTTATGCATCAGGGTCAAAATTCTTTAGGTTTGGACCTGCCACAAGACCAACAAGACCAAAAAGGACTAAGGAACCAATTCCAAAGCCTGCTGCCCATGGATTGAAACCACCTAAAGCAAAAGAAGCTAATAAATTCATGATTTTAAAACATAATATCTCCGAGTTAGCATACAGATTTTTATGAAAAATATACCTATATTGAGACATTTCTTCGTAATTATTAGAATCGTTTAACTATCCCTTTATGAGAAATCCACAAAATTTTTATTATTTGTTTTATTATCGATGCATTACTATTTTTTTGGCCCACTTTAAGACCATCAAAACTGTTTTTATTCTAATGACTTCTAACTACACCTTTATTTATGATGGTGAATGCCCATTCTGCAATCATTTTGCTGAGCTCCTTGAGATCAAAAGCCAGATAAATAATATTAAAATACTTGATGGTCGTAAACATTCAACTCTAATTAAATCCCTCCTAGAGAAAGGTTATGACCTAGATAAAGGGGCTATTCTCCTGAAAGATGAAGATATCTACCATGGGGCAGATGCAATTAATACCATTTGCAAACAGATAAATAATCCCTCAAGTAGTTTACTTTTGTTACTTTCTAGAGTGTTTAAATCAAATAAAAGAACAAATTTGATATTTCCTTTACTAGTCAGAGCCAGAAGATTCGCATTGATATCAAAGGGAATATCAATATCCCTAGTTTAAAAATAAAAACTTACTAAATATTAGATAACATATTTATAAGCTTCTGTATCAATATATGATTATTTATTATTTCTTAGCTAGAACTAGGTGGTAACAACGAGTATTAAATGATAGAAAACTTCAATCCCTTTATTTCATTGGGTGGTGATAACCAAAAAGTTAATCATATGGCTGAAGCGGCACTTGAAATGAATTTAACTTGCAATGATTTAAAGAAGGATTTAAATTTAACTGATGGTGATGTAGTTGATATGTTGCAACTAGTCATGGATAGGTTTAAAAATAGTAATTAAGTTAATATCGTAATTAATCACTATATATCTATTATTTTTAAATGAAAACATTACAAATTGAGTTTTCGAAATATGAATTAGTTAACTTTTTATGGCCTGAATTAATAGAAGACTACGGATTCGACAAGGCTAGAAAAATAGTTTCTCAAGCTATTGATTTACAAAAAATGAATGGGACTAAAAATAGCACTATGCCAATCATATTTTCAGGAACAGGAGGATTAGCTCTAATACCAATACAAATGCTAGAAAAAGAAAAATTTGAGATTAGTTATAAAGATAATCAAGTTTTAATATTTAATCTAAAAAGAAAGTCATTTCAAATATTAAATGAAGCAAACTAACCTAAATTAGTAATTTCTCGATAAAGCCAAAATTACCTTATAGTCTAATAAATTAATTAATTGATAATGACTTTTGAAGCGACCTACCTTGGTTCAAATGGTTGGCTTATAAAATTTAAAAAAACCAATTTAATTATTGATCCTTGGCTCAAGGGAGATTTAATATTTCCTCCAGGTGAGTGGTTTTTTAAAGGATCATTAGAAGAGGAAATTTCAATAGATAAAAAAATAGATATTATTTTGTTGACCCAAGGATTACCTGACCACTGTCATGTCCCAACATTAGAAATGTTCAGAAAGGATATTCCTGTAATTTGCCCTAAAAGTGCTTTTGAAACATTAAAAAAAATAGGTTTTAGTTCAATTAAAGTGCTTAAGCCAACTGAAAAGACAAATCATTTTAATTTAAGTTTTGAAGCCACTGCTGGAGCTCCAGTACCAAAAATAGAAAACGGATATATTGTTAAAGACGATCAAGATAAAGGGTTTTATATAGAACCCCATGGATATCTTGATGAAGATTTAAACAAGCAAAGTCTTGATGCAGTCATTACTCCTACAAAAAATTTAGAATTACCCCTTGTTGGTTCCTTTGTAAAAGGTGCAGATGTAATCCCTAAATTGATTAACAAATTCAATCCAAAATATATTCTTTCAAGCACCATAGGCGGAGATGCAAAATATTCAGGTTTTTTAAATAATTTTATTTCAATTCAGCATTATGAAGAGGAATTAGGTTGTAATCTTGTAGATCTAAAGAGTATGCAATCTATAATGATTTAAATTGATCTAAAAAAATCTTTAATTCAGTCATTTAGCTTGAAAGTAAATCTACTTTAAAAGGAGCTCAAAAATTCATTCATTTTTTATTACCTCAATACTTTTATTTGCTTTAAATATTAGCTATGTATGTGATAATGCAAAGCTTAATCTTGTGATGAGAAATAATATTAATGGTGACTTTTCAATAGTAAAAAAGATATCTGAGTTAAAGCCAGGAGCATTTATAAATATTAATTGGAATAAAAAAAAGCTTATGCTTCCATATTCTCTAAGAAAAGATTTTATTTCCTTTACAGATAAAAAATGGGATTGGAGGTACAAATTTAATAAGGACGGATCCCCTGATATTAATAATCCTTCTTTATACGAACTACTTCCTTCGGGAGAAATTAAAGCACATTTTTGTCAATCAGAAGATAAGATTTCTAACTTATAATTTCAAAATAAGTATAAAGATTTTTTAACTACTGCACTTCGTTGTAAAAATGAACAATCCAAAAAACCAAAAGAGTATTTCAAAATATATAAAACTTGAAGATTACAAAGTTTTTGATTATGAAATACCAGAAATTTTTTTGGACTTCGTAATCAAGAAAAATGATGTAAACGTTACAACTAAACTTAAATTGAAAAAAATAAAAAAAAGTGCCAAAAATCTTATTCTTGATGGTACAGATATATTAATAAAAAAAATATTCATAGATGATCTACCTTTAGAAAAGAAACACTACATTCAAAAAAAAAATAACTTAAAAATTAAAAATATAAATAAAGATAATTTTTTATTAAAAATAGAAGGAATAATTAAACCGAAGGAAAATACATCCCTTTTAGGAATGTATGAGAGCAATGGAATTATAACTACGCAATGTGAGGCAGAGGGATTTAGAAGGATAAGTTTTCACTCTGACAGGCCTGATATTCTAAGCAAATATACCGTGAGGATTGAGGCAGACAAGGATGAATATCCTGTCTTACTTTCAAATGGTAATGTCGTAGAAGAAAATAATCTTAAAAATAATCGACATGAAATAATTTGGGAAGACCCTTTTCCGAAACCCTCATATTTATTTGCATTGGTAGCAGGGAAACTTAATTGTGTAAAAGAAAATTTCATAACAAAATCGAATAAAAAAGTAAAAATAAATATTTATGTAGAGTTTGGCGATGAAAAATATGTTCAACATGCAATAAGTTCCTTAAAGAAATCTATGAGATGGGACGAGGATAAATACAACCTTGAATACGATTTGTCATTGTTCAATATAGTTGCAATCAGGCACTTTAATATGGGAGCTATGGAAAATAAAAGTCTCAATATTTTCAACTCAAAACTAATACTCGCTAATTCTGAAACAACGACTGATGAGGAATTAGAAAGAATAGAGGGTGTGATCGCTCATGAATACTTCCATAATTGGACGGGTAATAGAGTTACTTGTAGGGATTGGTTTCAATTATCTCTAAAAGAGGGATTAACAGTATTTAGAGATCAACAATTCACTGCCGACCTTCATAATCATGAAATCAAGAGACTTGAGGATGCAAAATTTCTTAGAAGAAATCAATTTAGGGAGGATTCAGGGCCAACATCACATCCTGTAATGCCAGAAAAGTATCAAGAAATAGATAATTTCTATACAACTACGATATACGAAAAAGGATCAGAAATAATTAGGATGCTTAACAAGCTTGTAAAAGATGAAAATTTCTATAAAGGATTTAGTAATTACATCTCAACATATGATGGGAAGGCCGCAACAATAGACCAATTTGTAGATAAAATATTAGAGCACAATAAGGAAATCGATCCTAAAGAATTTAAAGTCTGGTACAAGCAAAATGGCACACCAAAAGTTAAATTCAAGAGAATCTGGGATCAAAAAAGTGAAAAACTTACAATTCAAGCCTCTCAAAGTAATCCAATAAAAAAGAACCCATATAATGATTTACCTCTAATAATTCCTATAAATCTGGCTATATTTTGCGGTGAAAATAAAAAAATAGAAAAAACAGTTATTTTAAAATCCAAAAAGCAAGAATTTATTTTTCGGAATCTAAAATCTACCCTCCAGATTCCTATAGTAACTTATTTTCGCGAATTCTCTTCACCAGTTGAGTGGGAATCAGATACTGCATTGGATGAAAAATTTTTAATCTTAAAATATGAAAAAGATTTTTTTACACTATCTAATACTGTTAAAGTATTTTATAAAAAAATCATTTTATGCAGAATAAATGAAAAACCAGATCATAAAATTGAAAATAAATTAATAAGTACCTTAATATCATTTATAAAAAATAAAGATATTAATTTATCTCTTTTATCAGAATTACTAAGTATTCCAACATTTTCTGAAATTGAATCAGAGATGGAAAATATAGACCCTATAAAAATATATAAAACTATTGACGAATTAAATTATTTATTCGGTTCCAAATTAAAAAAAGAATTATATATTAAGCTCCAAGAAATAGAGAAAAATCTAGATAAAGTTTGGCCAGAAGGTAAAAATGAAAGAAAACTAATCGAAACTATTTGGAAACTACTCTTACACAGTGATGATCAGGAAATTAAAAGCAAAATAATTAATTATATCGATAGCAATTCGATGACGCTAGCAAAAGCTGCATTGAATTCATTCAGTAGGATTAATTGTCCAGAAAGAAAAATTATTTCAAATATATTTTTCAATAAATGGAAAAATAATAGTATCGTTTTGGATAGTTGGTTTTCATTCAATGCATCTATAGAAATTGATAAAAAAACAAGCGGCATTGAAAAATTATTTGAAAATAAGTTTTTCGATTCAAAATCACCAAACACTTTAAGAGCTATATTAAATACTTTCGTGACAAGAAATAGTACTTTTCATGCAATGGATGGTTCTGGTTATAAATATATCTCAAAAAAGATAATTGACTTTGATAAATTAAATCCAATCGTAATTTCACGTTTTGTAAAAGTATTTAGTAGATATAATTATTATTCAGAGCCTTACAAAAGTAATATGATAGAAACAATAAAGAATATTAAAAAAAGCAAACTATCAACAAATACTAAAGAAGTATTAGATGCAATAATAGAGTAAATTATTGATGTTATTTAAATATATATAATAATAATTGTAAATACAAATATTAAAAGAAATACAAGATACTTATTAATAAAAATATAATCAAATACATTTTTATTGTTATCTTTGTTCCACTTTTTTTTGACGTATTCCTCAGTTATGAATTTATTAGGTCTGCCACAATATAAACAAGTTGGAGAAGTTTTTAAAATTAAATTTTTACATTGGGGGCACTTTTTTTTCTCCATAATTTAATCTTACTTAATAAAAATTAAAATCAAAACAATAATTAAAAAATAAGTAATTTAAATTTTATTTATTATATTTTGAATAATTAAATATCATTGCAAAAACAAATTTGATTCAAACTATTTAAAAAAATTCAATATAATAAAAAATTTAGTATTAAGTTTGTAATGTTTGCTATTGCTCTTGGAATGTCTCCTATCGAAAAAATAACTGTTGCAATATCTGCTTCAATTTTTATAATCGCTTTTACATGGGTCTCAATTAAGGGAGATTTAAGAAAACTTGCTAATGAACTAATTGAGGATAATGAAAATAATCGGGAAAATTAAAAAAATCTTTTATCCTACTTTGCATGCAAACTAGGATAATCAATAATATGCCTTATTTCTTTAAGAGAAGAACCATAGATTTTTTCACCATTTAAGTGAACACCAATCCATTTTTCCTTTTGATTAAAAAAGTTACTTTTAGAAGTATGCCTCTCGAGATAATCCTTATTATCCCAATTTAAAGTTATATCCCAACCCTTATAATTTTCTATCATTAAAAAAAAGAGAACATATCCAAATAATACCCAGAGAAACAAAGAACAAAAACAAAGGAAATAAGTATTTTTTTCGTTATGTTTACTTAATATTTGCTTATTTAGTACTAACTTTTATTTTACGAGCTGCTTCATCAGCATTTTTTCTGGCTAAATTAATGTCTGAATTTGATGAGATCACAACTCCCATTCTTCTCCCTTTTCTGGAGACTGGCTTACCAAATATAAGCACTTTAGTATTTTCAAATTCTAATGCTTCATTAAGACCCTCGTAAATGGGATTTATGCACTCTTGGTTAGAGAGTATAACTCTGGTTGCAGATGGTTCTATTAAATCTATAGATGGAATTGGTAAATTTAAAAAAGCCCTTAAATGTAATTCAAATTCATTAATATTTTGACTAACTAATGTAACCATACCGGTGTCATGTGGTCTTGGAGATAATTCTGAAAATATAACCTCACTTCCTTTTATAAAAAACTCTACTCCGTATAATCCTGCTCCATTAAGGTTATTTAATATTCTAGTTGTCATTTTTTTAGCTTCAACAATTAAGGACTCATTCATCTCTACAGGTTGCCAACTACATTGATAATCTCCATTAGATTGAAGATGTCCAATTGGTAAACAAAAAATATTTTCACCATTTTCTTTTCGTACTGTTAGAAGAGTAAACTCAAAATCAAAATTTATAAATTCTTCAATAATTACACCTTTAACCTTTCCTCTAGAATTTGCTTGTGCCTGTTTCCAAGCATTTTGTAAATCATTTTTTGTCTCAACCAAACTCTGTCCCTTTCCTGATGAGCTCATTAGAGGCTTAATTAAAAGTGGGAATCCAATTTCATCTGCTTTTTTTACTAAATCATCAAATTCAAAAATATAATCAAACTTTGCAGTTTTTATTTTTAAATCTCTAGAAGCTAAGTCTCTAATTTTATCTCTATTCATTGTTATTTCTACAGTTCTGGCATTTGGAACGATATTGAATCCTTCATCCTCTAATTCTTTTAGGGCCTCAATTGAGAGTGCCTCTATTTCTGGGACAACATAGTCAGGCTTAAATTCTTTTATAACATTTTTTAATATATTTTTATCTCCCATATCAATGACTCTTGAATAATCAGCCACTTGCATTGCAGGTGCTTTTTCATATCTATCAATTGCAATAACTTCTAATCCTAATCTTTTAGATTCTATTACTAATTCTTTTCCAAGCTCGCCACTACCAAGTAATAAAATTCTTTTTTTAGAGAAAATTGAATCTTTCATATATAAAACTTATTCTTAATCACCAGAAGATTTTGATGATGTATCATCTTTAATTTTTTTATCTTTAGGATAAGTAAATAAATATTTTTTACCAAACCAATTTTGACTTCGCAAGCTATTAATTATTGATCTTGAAATTGCTCCAAAAAAAAAGACTCCAATGAATGCCCAAATAATTTTTTCTAAGGCAATTGCAGGTGAAAAACCTTGACCAGAATAAACAATTTCAGTAAGTGGGTCTAAAGGTTCCAAATTTAATATTAACGACGTTACTAATTATATTAGAAATAAATTAATGAAAAATTAAAACTTTTAAAAGAAATAACCAAAAACTATCCGATAATTCAAACACAAAAAAGGCTATACAATGTTATCTTCAAAGGGTGATTTTTTTAAGACATGCAAGTTGACGTACAAAATACTACTGTTCTCTCAGCAGACGGATCATCTATAAAACTTGGTGAATACTCAGGGGAAGTAATTTTAGTGGTTAATGTAGCTAGTTATTGCGGGAATACTGCTCAGTACCAGGATCTTCAAAAGCTACATGATTTATATTCAAGTAAAGGCTTAAGAATACTTGCATTTCCCTGTAATGATTTCGGGGAACAAGAACCCGACTCTCTTGCAGAAATAAAAGATTTTTGCTCCACAAAATATGGCGTCAAGTTTGAAATCTATGAAAAAGTTCATGCTAAAGGCAGCACCACAGAACCATACACAACGCTTAACAAAGTTGAACCTGAAGGAGATGTTGAGTGGAACTTCGAAAAGTTTCTGATAGGAAAAGATAGTAAAGTAATTGCAAGATTCAAACCAGGTGTTAAACCTTTTGACGAAAACTTAATAGCAGCTATCGAAGTAGCTTTAGATTCATAACAACCTTCTTATAATTCAAATTAAAATATAAAAAGTAAAACCATTCATATTGAATAGAAAATAAACAAATTATTTCTCAAATTTTACAACTCTTAGTTTTAAAAACTGTCTAGTTTTTTTAACTAAGTTTTAAATCTTATTTATTATTAGGATCAACTTCTACGTCTATTATTTCATCTTT
>QCPF01000017.1 GCA_003212655.1 Prochlorococcus sp. AG-436-D21
CCCAATGAATTTAATGGAACATTAATGGGTTTATGTCAGGAAAGAAGGGGAGTATTTATAGATATGAAATACATAACAACAGATCGAGTTACCTTGATTTATGAAATTCCATTAGCAGAAGTTGTTACAGATTTTTTTGATCAAATGAAAAGTAGAACCCAAGGTTATGCATCAATGGAATATCATTTGATTGGCTATAGAAAAAATGACCTTGTTAGATTAGATGTTCTAATAAACTCAGAAAGAGCAGATCCATTAACTTCTATTGTTCATAAAGATAAGGCTTATGGAATTGGCAGAAGTTTAGTTGAGAAATTAAAAGAACTTATTCCAAAACAACAATTTAAAATACCTATTCAAGCATCAATCGGTAGCAGGATTATTGCAAGTGAAAGCATAAGTGCTTTGCGAAAAGATGTTTTATCTAAATGTTATGGAGGGGATATTTCTAGGAAAAAGAAACTTTTAAAGAAACAAGCCAAAGGTAAAAAGAGGATGAAGGCAATGGGTAAAGTTGAAGTCCCTCAAGAAGCTTTTATGGCAGTCTTGAAATTAAATCAGTAATTTCTTTTAATTTAAAATTTACAGCTATTTATTTTTAAAAGAATTGGGTATATTTCATTTATATCTTTAAAAAAGATTTTGGATATTAACTCATTTAATCGTGTCGGCGCAAATATCAGAAAGGCTGGATTTTTAATTGTACTTTTTTATCTTCTTGTTGTTTTAATAATCAAATTTTTGGAGGCCAATAATTTTTTTGGCTATTCATTTTCAATGTTAAGCAATGATATCTTTGCCCCTCCTTCTCTTAATCATTTATGTGGCACAGATAGATTAGGAAGAGATGTTTGCTTAAGAACTTTGCAAGGATCTTCATTAGCGATAGAAGTTGTATTCTTAGCTATTCTTTTTTCATTAAGTTTAGGTTTGCCATTGGGATTATTAAGTGGATATTTTGGAGGTTTTTTTGACAAATGCTTAACACTAATAATGGATACTATTTTTTCAATACCTGTAATTTTGCTTTCAGTTGTTGTGGCTTTTGTATTGGGTAAGGGTATCCTTAACGCGGCTTTGGCATTGTGTATTGTTTACTCTCCTCAATATTTTAGATTAATCAGAAATCAGACAATATTGGTTAAATCCGAAACATATGTGGAGGCAGCTCAAGTTGCAGGAGCTGATGTTAAAAAAATTATTTTTAAATATATTCTCCCAAATGTAATAACACCATTGCCTATTCTGCTTACCCTCAATGCTGCAGATGCTGTTTTGGTATTAGGAAGTTTAGGATTTTTAGGCCTTGGCGTTCCTGCAGATGTCCCAGAGTGGGGAAGTGATTTAAATCTGGCTCTTGCCGCTTTACCTACAGGTATCTGGTGGACGGCTTTGTTTCCAGGTTTGGCAATGTTTTTTTTAGTTTTAGGTCTTTCTTTTATAGGAGAGGACCTTGAAGAAATTTTTGATAGTCAAAATTCTGAATAAATTTAGTTATCTGTAATAGGATCAAGTTCTCCTTGATCATTCAACTTTGGATATTCTTTAGCTGATTTTTTATACACCGCAGCTAATTCTGGGTAACACCATTCAAAAAGTGTTTTTTGATATTCATCCATATTTAACCCTTCTCCATTAGAGGGCAATATACCTTTATTTTTTCTTTGGCGAACAGCTTCAAATAATAATATAGAAGCAGCAACTGAAACATTCAGAGATTGAACCATACCTCTCATAGGTATAAAAATTGATTGATCAACCATTGATATAAGTTCCTTACTTAGTCCCCATTTTTCTGCTCCTAAAACAAAACATGTATTTTGAGAATAATCAAAATTTCTATAATCTACTGATTCACTATTAAGGGTCGTTCCATATAATTTAAAACCCTTATTCTTTAAATCAGATACTGCCGTGATAGTGTTTTCATGATTATTCAGTTTTACCCATTTTTGACTTCCTTGAGCAGTACTATTAAAAGTCTTAACTGCATTCGTTTTGCTAATAAAATTTGCTTCGAAAACTCCTGCTGCATCACATGTCCTTAATATCGCAGATAAATTATGTGGTTTATTGACGTCCTCAACTAAAACAGTCAAGTTTTTCATTCTGCAATCTAAAACACTTTTGATTCGTTCAAATCTTCTTGGCAAAATTGACATTTATAATTTTTTCACACTTTTAAATTATATTCAAAAAATATTGATTACCTATTAAATCTCTTGGTTTATAATATTTGATAGTTTAAATTAACTCAATGGCATACATAGAATGGGACTATACAGTAATAACAAGTATGGTAGAGAAACAAGGCTGGGATTTACCTGATCGTGAATCGGAAGAATGGAATAAATTTAACGATGAATTAGGAGAAAAAATGAGAGGTGTTGGACTTATTTTTGAAAAATATTGTAAATTTACTCCTGATATAGGAGAAGGAGTTCATCTTCTAGATGACTGATCATAAATATTTTTAAACCATTGATGTATCCCTTAGTCAATGGCTTATTAGTTAATAAGATAATATAATTTCACTAAATTAGAACTGGCAATTATTAAGGCTTTATAAAGCTTGTACTCTAAAAAAAATTTTTTATTCCACAAAAAAGTTATTTAATTTCTATATTTGAATAAAAATATGAAAAATAAATTAACCTTTTTATTCGATGGTGGTTGTCCACTTTGTTTGAGAGAAACAAATTTTCTTAAAAAAAGAGATATCTTAAATCAAATTGCATTTATAGACATTAATAGCAAGGATTATGATCAAAGTCTTTTTAATGACATCTCATATTCAGAAGCTATGTCAAACCTGCATGGGATTATTGAAAATGGTGAAATTATTAGGGGACTAGATGTACTTGCATATTCTTATGAATTAGTTGGTTTAGGTTGGGTTTATTATCCCTTGAAGATTAAGCTCTTATCTCCATTATTGAGATTGGTTTACAGATATTGGGCAAAATATAGACTTCAAATTACAGGTAGATCCGATATTGAAAAACTTTGTACCTCACAATGTGAACAATAAATATGGAAAGTATCGACATAGACAGAATAATAGAAATGTGTTGGGAAGATAGAACACCCTTTGAAGCTATCGAGTATCAATTTGGTTTAAAAGAGGAAGATGCGATAAAAATTATGCGTCAAAATCTTAAACCCAAATCTTTCAAAGTCTGGAGAAAGAGAGTTTCGGGAAGAAATACAAAACATATGGCCCTTAAAGATTCAACTAGATTTAAATCTACTCATAAAAGAACATTATAAATTTTGAAAAATCTTTCTACTAAAACTTGTCCTGTTTGCAATAGGCCGTTTGAGTGGCGTAAAAAATGGAAAAACTGTTGGGATGATGTTATCTACTGTTCAAAAAGATGCAGTAACAGAAAGTCGCAAAGATGAAACAAGTATCAATTATTTTCCCGAATCAACTTTTTAGAGAAAGCCCAATCTTAAAAATAAATTGTGAAGTTTTGATTTTGGAAGACTCATTATTTTTTGGAAATGATAAATTTCATAAATTAATTAACCATAAAAATAAGTTAGTTTTTCATAGAGCATCTATGCTAGCTTATAAAAATTATTTAGAAATATCTGGCTTTAAAGTTTTATACATCGAAAACAAGAATAATGTTTCTACAGTTGATTACTTATCGGAATTTATTAAAAATAAATATCAGAAAATAAATCTCATTGACCCTCATGATTTTTTAATAATGAAGAGGATTAATAATTTTGTTGAAAGTAATAATTTAGCTTTAAATATTTTGCCTTCTCCTATGTTTATGACCAGTGAAGATTTAAAAGATTTATTTGCATCAAATTCAAAAAAACCTCTTATGGGGAGATTTTATGAGAATCAAAGAAAGAGCCAAAAGATATTAGTTAATCCTGATGATACACCTGAAGGTGGTAAATGGAGTTTCGATGAAATGAACAGAAAAAAATTACCAAAAAAAATAAATATACCCGATACACCTAAATTACAAAAAAATAAATTTGTAGTTAATGCAGAAAGGTCATTAGCCAATTTCGATATTGAGTTTATTGGAGAAAGTAATAACTTTTTATATCCAACTAATTTTGAAGAGGCAGATGAATGGTTAAATGATTTTTTTAAACATAGATTTTTCTTATTTGGAGATTATGAGGATGCTATTTCTAAAGAAAATTCTTTTTTATGGCACAGTTTACTTTCTCCTCTTTTAAATAGCGGCTTATTAACCCCAGATGTAGTAGTAAATAAAGCATTACTTTTTGCAAAAAATAATAATGTTCCTATTAACTCTTTAGAGGGTTTTATTCGTCAAATTATCGGATGGAGAGAATTTATTTGCCTCGTCTATAAAAAGTACGGAACAAAGATGCGAAATAGTAATTTTTGGAATTTTGAAGATAAGCCAATTCCAAAATCTTTTTATCAAGGAAATACAGGAATTGAACCAGTAGACGTTGTTATAAAAAATATTATTAAATTTGGTTATTGTCATCATATTGAGCGGCTAATGATTGTTGGCAACTTTATGCTTCTATGTAGAATTCACCCCAACCAAGTTTATAAATGGTTTATGGAAATGTTTATTGATTCCTATGATTGGGTTATGGTCCCAAATGTTTACGGAATGAGTCAGTTTAGTGATGGTGGTATCTTTTCAACAAAGCCATATATATCAAGCTCTAATTATGTAAAAAAAATGTCTAATTTTAAAAGTGGCCCATGGTGTGAAATATGGGATGGCTTATTTTGGAAATTTATTAAAGATAATGAAAGCTTTTTTAGAAAGCAATATCGTCTGGCAATGTTAACAAGAAATCTCGATAAAATGTCAGAGGAAAAATTAAATAATCACTTAAAAACGGCCGATAAATTTTTAAGAGATATTCAATAAATTCAGAGTAAAAACCTAAAGTTGTCTTTGAAAAATTAAAAGAATATTATGTTATGAAGAAATATTAAGTACGAATGTTAACTTAGAAAAAATTAGATTTATCTAATGGAAATTGGAACACTTTTTTTAGAAAGTAATTCGACGGGAATTATCACTTTTTCTGAATTAGATTGGATAACTACCCATCAATCTAATTTTACTAGGTTGGAGGAATCCATAGCAATTAAATTAGGCAGAATGCTTGATTCAGGATCTATCAATATTGGTTGCCGTTTGAAATCCTGAATAAGTTTTTATTTTAATAATGAAGTATCAAAAAGAGAAAAAAAAATATTTTCGGGAAAGAATCCATTCTTTAAATATCTTTCTTTTTTTAGGATTTAATCTTTCACTTATTTCTATCTTAGGTTTTATTTGGTTTAATTCTGCAATTGAAAAAGTAGTTTAAATTTTTGAATTTTTTGTATATTAAAGTTATCATTAAAAAATTAATTATATTTTGAGCATAGGATATTTACAAAGAAAGGCAGCTTGGGAAATTTTATTAAAAGTTAGTTCTGGTGATTTTTCTGATCATGCTCTTGAAAAGGTTTTAAAAAATTATCAATTTAATCCTCTTGATATAGCTTTTATTACGGAATTATCTTTTGGATGCATAAGGTATAGAAAATTTCTTGATCTTTGGACGGATCATACATCAAAAATTAATCATAAAAAACAGCCTCCAAAGTTAAGATGGCTTCTACACATAGGATTGTATCAACTATTGAAAATGGATAAAATCCCATTTCCTGCTGCTATCTCTACTACTGTAGAAGTAGCTAAAAAAACAGATTTAAATGGTTTAGCGGGAACTGTAAATGCGATATTGAGAAATGCATCAAGAAAATTAGAAAAAAAAATCTTTCCGGAATTATCTTCTGATAGAAAAGAAAGAATTTCATATCTTGAATCATTTCCATTATGGCTTGTGAATGATCTTTATAAATGGGTCGGCAATAGTGAGGGTGAAAATATCATTAAGGCATTTAATAAAAAACCATCAATTGATTTGAGAATTAACCAATTAAAAACTAATTTAGATAACTTTTTGAAAGTACTTCATGAAAATAAAATTGATGCTGAAATTATTAAAGATTTACATAATGGAATTACTTTAAAATCTAATCCAAGATCTATAAAAAATTTACCAGGATATAGTGATGGACTTTGGACAATTCAAGATAGATCTTCTCAGTGGATAGCACCGCTCTTAAATCCAAAAGAAGGTGAAAAGATTTTAGATGCTTGTGCAGCTCCAGGAAGTAAGTCTACTCACCTTGCAGAATTAACAAATGATAGTGCTGAAATAATTGCCGTAGATAGATCAGCAAAAAGATTGAAAATACTGCAATCAAATTTAGAAAGGTTAAATTTGAAATCTGTTAATACCCTTAAGGCTGATGCTACGCGTTTGATTGAATTAAATCCTAAGTTTATATCTTATTTTGATAAGATTTTATTAGATGCTCCATGTTCAGGGATTGGAACTCTTTCCAGGAATCCAGATTCTAGATGGTCTTTGAGTAAAGAAAAAATAAAATCTTTAACTTTATTACAGGAAAAACTTTTGGAGGGTATTTTTCCTCTTTTGAAAAAAGATGGTACTTTAGTTTATTCAACTTGTACTATTTGTCCTGATGAAAATAATTTATTAATTGAACGATTTATTGAAAAAAACAAAACTTTAAAATTGCTTAGCCAAAAGCAAATTTTACCTAGCTTGGATTATCCTGGTGATGGATTTTATTCTGCAATAATTTCTTATAAATCTTAAAAATATAATTTATTTTTTAACTGGAATTTTATAAATTTCAGATATAAACTGCTTCCATAAATAAGCTGCATTCCCACTAGATAATTCAGATTCCTTGTTATCGTCGTAACCTATCCAGATCCCTGTTGTAAGGTTATCAATGGAACCAATAAACCAGAGATCTTTATTTCCATCAGATGTTCCTGTTTTCCCATAAATTTTCTTTCCTTTTATAAAGGCTGCTTTTGAAGTTCCTTCTTTTACAGATTTTTCAAGAAGTTTATTTATTTTCTTGTTTATTTTTAAATCTAATATTTTCTTGGAAATAGATTTATTTTCCCAAATAGGTTGTTTTTTAAATGATTCTATTTTTTCTATTATTTCAGGGCTTTGAATCTTCCCATTATTGTTTATTGCAGAATATGCATTTGTGATGTTTAAAAGATTATCTCCGTAGGCGCCAATAGCTAATGATGGGAATTCCTCAAATTCTTGCTCGTAACCTAGTCCAAATGAATTCGCTAAATTAACAATATTTTTTAAGCCGATTATTTTTGTTATTGATATTGGAACGATATTTGATGAACTTTTAAATGATTCAATCAAAGATATTGAACCTCGATAGTCTTCTGAAAAATTTTTTGGGCAATAACTTTCCCAGCATGTTGGTAAGTCTTCAAATTTATCGCTTAATTTTATTCCTTCTATTAATGCAGCAGTATAAGGGATTATTTTAAAAGTAGAACCTAAAGGTCTTACAGATGAAATCACTCTATTGTATTCATTAATTAATGGATGTTTGCTGGTTATCATTGTCCTAATTAGTCCTGTGTTTGATTCGATAGATAACAGAGCAAATTCAATTTCTTTAGGCCCAGCATATCTTGATATTTGTTGACCTTTTTCTTGCCAATCTTTGTTTATAGAAGATTTAATTCTTAAAAACTTATAATCATTGTTACTTCCAATTTTTTTATCTGTTTCCTGAAGAATAAAGTTAATTAGTAATTTATCATCTAAAAAATTATCAGCTGTTTGATAATTTAATTTTATTTTTTCTTTAATAGCCTGATTCTTATTTGCAAGAGAAATATATCCATCAACATACATTGATTCAAGAACTTTATTTCTATTTTTAATAGCTAGTTCTAAATTTTGATAAGGTGAATAAATTGATGGAGCTGGAGCTAATCCTGCAATTAATGCGATCTCTGATAATGTCAATTCTTCTATAAATTTTCCAAAATAAACCTGGGCAGCCTCGTTTATCCCATATGCTCCTGATCCTAGATAAATATTATTTAAATATAATTTTAAAATTTGATTTTTGTTATACCTAAATTCAAGTATGAGTGATATAAATATTTCTTTGATTTTTCTTTGAAAACTTAAATCATTATTTAGAAAAAGTAATCTAGCAACTTGTTGTGTAATCGTACTTCCTCCCTCTCTAACATAACCACTTCTAATATTTTGAATAAGGGCACGTGAAATACTTTTAAAATCTATTCCATTATGTTTATAAAATCTTTTATCCTCAGAAGATAGAAAAGAATGTTTAAGAAGAAATGGAATTTTATGATGACTATTATCTATTTCAAATTTGCGGCTTAATTTGCTTAGTATCTTATTATCAGAAGATGATATTACGTAAGAATATTTCGTTTCCCGAGACTTTTTATTTTTAGAAACGTCAAATTTTAAGGTGCTAAATATTAGACTAAAAAAATAAAAAGATATTCCAGAAAAAATTATTATTGGAATTATTAAAACAAAAGATTTGAATTTAATCTTTTGCACCTTAAGCAACTAAAAAGCTATGTCCTATTGCTAAAGCTGTAACTAACATTCCAGTTATAAGGAACGGTTGGGCACTTGCTTGATATTTGACATCAAACTTTAGAGGATCTCTTAGTAACCACATATCTTGAAATGTAATTTGTGGAATTACCAATAAAACCAAAATTACAGAGGCTAAATGTTGACCAATAATGACTAATACTACAACCATTGCTAATTGAAAAATATCAATCAGTCCTGCACTTATTCGACTTGCATTTTTAATTCCAAATACTACTGGTAGAGAATTCAAGCCTAGCTTTGAGTCTCCTTCAACACTTTTGAAATCATTAATAACAGCAATTCCAAGTCCTGATAGGCTATAAGCAAGAGTTAGTATCGCCGTCACAATAGTTAATTTCCCAAACAAGGCTTGTCCGGCCCACCAAGGTAAAGCAATATAAGATGCTCCTAAAGCATAATTTCCAAGCCAACCATTCTGTTTTAATTTGAGTGGTGGAGCAGAATATATATAACTAACAAAGGAACCACCTAATGCCAAAAGTAAGACGGAGGGGAAGCTGTGCTTAGCATATAAATCTAATAGAAAAGCAACTATTAAACCCGCTATAAGTAATACCCAGATTTGTATTTTTACATCTTTAATTGAAATTTTCCCAGAAGGAATTGGTCTATTTGGTTCATTAATTGCATCAATTTCTTTATCAAAAAAATCATTTATGGTTTGGGTATAACCAGCTAGAAGTGGTCCACTCATCAACATACATGCTAATGAAGCTAGAACATTACTAAATGTCCACTCAAAATTCCCACTTGCAGCTGCTCCACAAATAACTCCCCATATCAAAGGGATCCACGTTATGGGTTTCATTAACTGTATACGAAGTTTCCATATACTTGAAGTTTCAGAGGCACCCTTAATTCCTAATAGTTGTTTTGGATCATTCACTTTACTTTTTAACCTTTCTCAATTTCTTCTGGGAAAAACCAATTTTGCTCACCATTCTGAAATTTTGCGGTGATTCCAATACTTCTGCCGTCCGTCATTTTATAGCCTGTTATTACGGCTTTAGGATTCGAGGATATTTGATCGATTAATTTAGCTGGTAGTCTATCTTTTACTTTGTTAATGTTAATTTTAATTTTACTACCGATTTTGGGTAATAATTTTGTTTCAGCCATAAGAGGTAAAATAGAAGCTATTATGCAAGATTAACAGCATTTGGACAATTTTTAATAAAATGGTAGCTCTTCGTTTAATTCCTTGTTTAGATGTCGCCCATGGCAGAGTGGTTAAAGGTGTAAATTTTGTTAACTTGAGAGACTCAGGCGATCCTGTTGAGTTGGCTTGTAGGTATTCTGATGAGGGCGCAGATGAATTAGTATTCTTAGATATTAGAGCTAGTGTAGAAAATAGAAATACATTAGTTGACCTTGTCTCTAGGACCGCAAAATCAGTAAAAATACCATTTACAGTTGGTGGAGGAATAGATTCTGTTTCTTCAATTAATGATCTTTTAAGAGCTGGAGCGGACAAAGTGAGTTTGAATTCTTCTGCTGTTATAAATCCAGATTTAATTTCTAAAAGTTCTAGAGAATTTGGAAATCAATGTATAGTGATAGCAATTGATGCTAAAAGAAAAGTTAATAAGACTGATGAATGGGAGGTATATGTAAAAGGAGGGAGAGAAAATACTGGAATAGATGTATTAAGTTGGGCAAAGAAGGTTGAGGAGTTAGGCGCAGGTGAAATTTTGCTTACTTCAATGGATGGTGATGGCACGCAGAATGGATATGATTTACATCTGACTGAATCTGTTACCAATATTGTTAATATCCCGGTGATTGCTTCTGGAGGAGCAGGTTGTTTAGAAGATATTTATGATGTTTTCAATGAAGGCAGGGCATCTGCCGCACTTTTAGCATCGTTACTTCATGATAAGAAACTTTCTTTAAAAGAAATAAAGACTTTCCTCCTTGAAAAAAAACTTCTAATTAGACCATATGAATAAAACTTAATTTAATCCCAAAAAGAAATTAGTTAAAAATTTAAAAATGAAATTCACAAAAACTATCGAGGTCAAACATATATTTAATAAAATTTCTTATAAATATGACTTTTTAAATAATCTATTAAGTTTTGGGCTTCACAGGCTATGGAAAAGGAAATTAGTTAATTTATTGGAACCTTTAAACGGTGAAGATTGGGCTGATTTATGTTGTGGAACTGGAGATTTGGCATTCTTAATTTCTGAGAGAGTTAGTCCAAGGGGTTCAATTACTGGTATTGACAGTGCAGAAGATATCTTAAATATTGCCAAAAAAAAATCAGAGCTTAAAAAAAATAAGTTTATTAAGTGGGAAATTAAGGATGTATTAGAAATTAATGATTATTCAAAAAATTTTGATGGGATTTGTATGTCATATGGACTTAGAAACTTGAATAATGTTGAAGAAGGAATAAAAAAAGTTTTTGATCTTTTGAGGGATAAGGGGAGGGCAGGATTTTTGGATTTTAATCACTCAACAAGAAATTCTCTATCCAATATTTTTCAGAAAATTTATTTGAGATTAGTTGTAGTAACCATTTCTCGGCTTTTTAATTTAGGTCCAGAGTACGCATATATTGAAAAAAGTATTAGTAATTTTCCAAAGAAAAATGAGCTTATAAATATTGCTAAGGAAGTTGGATTTAAAAAAGCTGAATATAGGACAATTGGGGGGGGGGCAAATGGGAATACTAATTTTAACTAAATAAAGAATTTAGTTTTTTATTTTTCTCCAACAAAAAGAACACTTTCCCCATCTTTTAATTTCTCCCTCAGGAGTAGGGGAATTACAAAGAGTACAAATGCACATATTATTTTGATTGATTCTGCTTGGATGCTTTGCCCAAACTATCTTTGCATTAGTAGCTTTGATATTTTTATTTTTAATTTCATAATTTTGTATTATTTTTATTTCATTCAAAGTTATTCCAATTTTCTCGATTCTTTCTTTTAATTTATGCTTGTTATAGATTAAAGCTTGGCGCCACTGTGGATGATTTACTGCAATAGTAAGTATTTTTTTTTCAATATTTAATGGTTTGCATTCTTGAAATAGTTCCAAACCAATTAATTTCTTCCAGTTTTCGTTAATTTTAGAAAGTTTATCTAAGTCTCCCCATGATTTTTTGAAATTATCAAGACAATTTTTTAATGGCTGGGGATTCCTTCTATTCACTATTGGCAAATACTTGTTTTCCAATTTGTAAAATTTACTTATTAAGACTAAAGTTAATCTAATCTTCAAAAAGATGCTCGTTGTTTTAATAAAGAATTTGTGAAAGTTATTGGATCTGCAGCTAAGACATTTTTTTATTTAAAAAAAATTCAGGGTCAATATCCAAGCTGGAGACTTCTTTACAAAATAAAATGTAAAAGTACGGAAAATGAGCTAACAAACCTTCTTGGATATTCTGAAATAAAGAAAAACCAACCAGTAGCGATAATCGCAAGAGAACAGTTCTCAGGGTTTGGACAAAACTCAAAAACTTGGATTTCTCCAAATGGTGGGATTTGGTTAAGTGCAGCTTACCCAATATTTTCAACAGAATTTGAAAGTCAAATATTTAATTTGTCTTTTGGTATTAAGATATGTGAAATGCTTAGAAAAGAGAATATAAATGTTTGTTTGAAATGGCCAAATGATATTTTTTTTGGTTCAAAAAAGTTGATTGGATTTTTACCAAGAGTGATAACAAGAGGCAAAGAAATTATCTATGTAAGAATAGGTCTTGGAATGAATCTTTTAAATTACACTCCCCCAGAGGGCATTTCATTATCAAAAGTACTTCAAAGTAAGAATATTGATAAACATTATTGGACAGCCAAAGTTCTTAAAGCTTTTCATGATTCAATCGAATGTAATAATGAAAAAGAATATGTGATCAAATCGGCAAATAAGTTCCTCACTAAAAGTTTTTTACCAAGTGGTTTGTGTCCTCGCACTTGGAAAATTAAAGATATTGATTCGAATGGGGATTTAAGAATTGAAAATGAAACTCAACTTAAGGTAATTAGAAGATTCTGAATTTAATTAACTTTTAATTCAACTATTCTTCCATCCTTAAATTTGGCTATTTTTTTTGCGCGATTTGCGACTTCATCTTCATGCGTTACTAAAACTATAGTTATTCCAGATTCATGCAGTTTGTCAAAAAGATCTAGTACATCTTCAGTTGTTTTTGAATCTAATGCTCCAGTAGGTTCATCTGCTAACAATATTGCAGGGTTATTGATAATCGCTCTCGCAATAGCCACTCGTTGTTGTTGACCTCCAGATAATTGGTTTGGGCGATTATTCATTCTTTCTGAAAGGCCAACTTTTTTTAGGGCATTCTTACCGCGCACTAATCTTTGCTCAGGCTCAATACCAGCATAAATCATTGGCAAAATTACGTTTTCAAGAGCAGTTGCGTCTGAAAGAAGATGAAATTGTTGAAAAACGAATCCTAATTTTTGGTTACGTATTTCGGCTAGCTCATCATCAGATAAATTCTCAACAGGGATACCATTTAACTTGTAAACACCTTCAGATGGTCTATCTAGACATCCAATAATATTCATAGCTGTACTTTTGCCTGAGCCACTAGCTCCCATCACAGCTAAATAATCACCTTTGTAAATTTCTAAATTTATGCTGTCTAAGGCTTTAACAGTTAGATCATTTTTCCCATATGTTTTGGATATTTTTTCTAAACTTGCGACTTTCTTAGCCATTTATTGAAAAATTCTTCTAGGAAATATTGTTTGCTGCAGCAATAACATCTTGTAAGAAAGGAGTTTCTGAAACTGCTGTGTTAGCTAATTTAAAAAGAGGATTAGAGAGAATTCCTCCAAGAGCAGTTACAGCCACGCAAGTATAAAGTGCAACTCTCAAGGGAGGCATTCCTATAATTCTCCAATTAATTTCAGGATATGATTTGACTATTTCAGAAGCTTCCTGTGGTTCTTTAACAACCATCATTTTAATCACAGAAATGTAGTAATAAATAGATATAACTGAAGTTACTAATCCAACGATTACTAGTAGATACTGATGATTCGCCCAGCCTGCAAAGAACAAATATATCTTTCCAAAAAATCCTAACATCGGAGGTAAACCTCCAAGTGATAGAAGACAAAGGCTTAGGCCTAATGTAATGAGAGGATCTTTTTGGTAAAGTCCTGAGTAATCAAGAATTCTGTCAGAACCAGTTCTTAATGAGAAAAGTATTACACATGAAAATGCACCTAAATTCATAAACAAATATGCAGCTAAATATAATACAGCAGCTGATAACCCATCTTGTGTACCAGATACTATTCCAATCATGACAAATCCAGCTTGACCAATAGAGCTGTAAGCTAACATCCTTTTCATTGAGGTTTGAGCTAGAGCTACAACATTTCCTAGAGCCATGCTCAATATGGCCAAAATAGTAAATAAAAGTTTCCATTCCTCATCGAAAGAAGAGAAAGTAGTGCTTAATATTCTTATTGCGAATGCAAAACCTGCTGTTTTCGAACCAACAGATAAAAAAGCCACTACAGGTGTAGGTGATCCCTCATATACATCAGGAGTCCATTGATGAAAAGGAACAGCAGCTATTTTAAATGCAACAGTTGATAAAACAAATACAAGAGCTAAAGAGGTAATGAATGAAGGCTTATTGATAATCTCTAAACCAATTGTTGTTAAGCTTGTTGAACCACTTAATCCATAAAGAAAAGAGGAGCCATACAAGTAAACTGCAGCAGCAGCTGAACCAACAAGCAAGTATTTTAAAGCTGCTTCTGAACTTCTTGGATCTCTTTTGAGATAACCAGAAAGTAAATAGCTTGCTACCGATAGAGTCTCAAGAGATATAAATACACTAATAAGGTCAGTAGATCCACACAGAAGCATCGCCCCAAGAGTCGCTGAAAGAACTATCGCTGCGAATTCCCCAATAGGGCTTCCACTTTGCTCTGTATAACGCCAGCTTATGAGTAAAGAAACTAGAGTTGATAAAGCTATTATTGCTCTAAATGCTATTGCTAAATTATCTGAATTAAAGGAACCAAGAAATGCGCTATTTACTGGATTACTCCATTGCAAGGCTAAACTTAAAATAGAGCTGCCAATAGATAAATAGCAAATTATTGGAGCCCACTTTGATGCAGTTTTTTCTCCCGCTAAATCTACAAGAAGAGTTCCAACAATACCAAATAAGATAAAGGCCTCTGGAATAATGGCTTGAGCATTTAAATTAATTGTAAAGATTTCGTTGGGCACTTTATTAAATTGGATTAAATTAGATGATTGATTGTAATGGTCAAAGAGTTAATCTTAACTTGATTATAATTTGTGGGTATGATTTTTGAAATTTTCAAGAGAAATTACTTGAAAAAGTTTCAAATAATCATAATATGCCCTAACTGAACAAAAACACCAATTTTTGAAATAAACCTTGGATCACACACTAGTTATTGTTGAAAGTCCCACCAAAGCAAAAACTATAAGAAAGTTTTTGCCTTCTAATTACGAAGTTCTTGCTTCTATGGGACACGTAAGAGATCTTCCAAAGGGGGCGGCTGAAATACCTGCTGCAGTCAAAAAGGAAAAATGGTCAAGGATAGGAGTAAATACAACGGAAGATTTTGAACCGCTTTACATAGTTCCAAAAGATAAGAAAAAGGTTGTTAAAGAGCTGAAAGATGCATTGAAGGGTGCTACCCAACTATTACTCGCAACTGATGAAGATAGAGAGGGAGAGAGTATTAGCTGGCATCTCCTGCAAATACTTAAGCCTAAAATACCAACTAAGAGAATGGTTTTTCATGAAATTACGAAGAAGGCAATTAATAAAGCTTTAGACCAAACAAGAGAAATTGATATGGAACTTGTTCAGGCTCAAGAAACAAGAAGAATCTTGGACAGGCTTTTTGGATATGAATTATCTCCTTTACTTTGGAAGAAGGTAGCTCCCCGACTATCTGCTGGTCGTGTTCAATCAGTTTCTGTAAGACTTCTTGTTAGGAGAGAGAGAGAAAGAAGATCCTTTAAAAAAGCTAGTTATTGGGGGATTAAAGCTTCCCTAGTAAAAGATAATATTACTTTCGAAACTAAATTATTCAGTTTAAAAGGTCAAAGAATTTCTAATGGTTCCGATTTCGATGAACAGACCGGCAAATTAAAAGAAGGAAATAAATCTTTAATAATTGGAGAAGAAAAAGTAAATGATTTATTGAAGAATTTTTCCTCAGAGGATTGGTTAGTCTCAAAAATCGAAAAAAAGCCGTCCACTCGTAAGCCAGTCCCTCCATTTACAACTAGCACATTACAACAAGAAGCAAATAGGAAGCTTCGTTTGTCTGCAAGAGAAACTATGAGATGTGCACAAGGGCTATATGAAAGAGGTTTCATAACATATATGAGAACTGATTCAGTTCATCTCTCCGAACAAGCCACAAGAGCTGCTAGAGAATGTGTCAGTTCTATGTATGGAAAAGAATATTTATCTAACTCACCAAGACAATTTAATTCAACTGCAAGAAATGCCCAAGAAGCACACGAAGCTATTAGGCCGGCAGGTGAGATATTTAAAACACCAAAGGAAACTAATCTAACTGGTAGAGACTTATCACTTTACGATTTAATTTGGAAAAGAACTGTAGCTAGTCAAATGGCGGAAGCTAGGCTAACAATGATTAATGCTGAAATTAGCGTAGGGGATGGATTATTTAAATCAAGCGGGAAAAGTATTGATTTCGCAGGATTCTTCAGAGCTTATGTCGAGGGAAGTGATGACCCAAGTTCATCCCTTGAACAACAAGAAATTATTCTCCCAAACTTAACAACTGGAACATATCTTGAAGTTACTAATAAGGAATCTACTTTTCATGAAACTAAACCTCCTGCGAGATATACAGAGGCCGCATTAGTTAAAGTTCTTGAAAAAGAAGGGATTGGAAGACCTTCTACCTATGCCAGCATTATTGGGACCATAGTTGATAGAGGTTATGCGAATATATCTTCCAATACTTTGGCTCCAACTTTTACAGCTTTTGCTGTTACTGCTCTATTAGAAGAACATTTCCCTGATCTTGTTGATACTACTTTTACTGCAAAAATGGAATCTTCATTAGATGAAATATCTTCAGGCAATCTTGAGTGGCTACCATACCTCGAAACTTTCTATAAAGGTAAAAATGGTTTGGAGGTAAAGGTTCAGAAAACAGAGGGTGATATTGATGGTAAAGCTTATAGACAAGTTGATTTCGAAGACCTTCCTTGCGTAGTCAGAATAGGCTCTAACGGACCTTGGCTAGAGGGGACAAAAATTGATGAATCTGGTAATGAGATTCAGGCTAAAGGTAATCTTCCAATGGATATTACTCCTGGAGATTTAGACATAAAACAAGTTGATCAAATCTTAAGTGGCCCATCGGATCTTGGAACTGATCCAAAAACTGGGGAAAAAGTCTTTTTAAGATTTGGCCCTTATGGACCTTACGTTCAATTAGGAAATAATGATCAAGATAAAGCTAAACCAAGAAGAGCTTCATTACCCAAAGAGTTGAAAACTGATGATCTTACTCTTGATGAGGCTCTTGTACTTTTAAGTTTGCCTAGATTGTTAGGAGTTCATCCTGAAGGGGGAGTTGTTGAGGCTGATAGAGGAAGATTTGGCCCGTATATCAAATGGATTAAAAATGAAAATGAATCTGAAAACAGATCCTTAAAGAAAGAGGATGATGTTTTTACAGTTGATATAGAACGAGCATTAGAAATTCTTGCGATGCCAAAAATGGGCAGAGGTGGTCAAGAGGTACTTAAAGACTTTGGAAAACCGAAAGAATTTAAAGAAAAAATTCAAATATTAAATGGAAGATATGGCGTCTATTTAAAATGTGGCAAAACTAATGTTTCGATTGCCAAAGATACTGACATAGGAAAAATTACCATAGATGACGCAGTATCTCTTTTAGAAGAAAAACTAAAAGATAAAAAAGGCGCAATTTTAAAAAAAACAAAGATTAATGCTGAAATTAGCGTAGGGGATGGATTATTTAAATCAAGCGGGAAAAGTATTGATTTCGCAGGATTCTTCAGAGCTTATGTCGAGGGAAGTGATGACCCAAGTTCATCCCTTGAACAACAAGAAATTATTCTCCCAAACTTAACAACTGGAACATATCTTGAAGTTACTAATAAGGAATCTACTTTTCATGAAACTAAACCTCCTGCGAGATATACAGAGGCCGCATTAGTTAAAGTTCTTGAAAAAGAAGGGATTGGAAGACCTTCTACCTATGCCAGCATTATTGGGACCATAGTTGATAGAGGTTATGCGAATATATCTTCCAATACTTTGGCTCCAACTTTTACAGCTTTTGCTGTTACTGCTCTATTAGAAGAACATTTCCCTGATCTTGTTGATACTACTTTTACTGCAAAAATGGAATCTTCATTAGATGAAATATCTTCAGGCAATCTTGATTGTTTTCTTGCTGGGGAGGGTAAAAAATTCATATCTTGGATACTTGAGAAGGAATTAGTTGATCAAGTCGGTTTTAGTTCTCACGGAAGTTATTCACTAATTAAAGATGCAATTAACTGTGAAGTTTTTAATTTTTGTAGTCTACATTTACATTATTTAGATCAATCTAAGATTGCTTTAGCAGAAGAAGCTATAAAAAAAGGTATGGGAGTTTTAGCAATATCACCTGCAGATAAAGGCGGCAGATTGTATTCTCCAAGTGATATTTTGATAGAGGCCTCTAAGCCTTTTCATCCATTAGAATTAGCGTATCGATTTCTTCTGGCAAAAGGCATTACAACTTTATCCTTGGGGGCGACAAACAAAAAAGATTTTGAATTTGCGCACAAACTTAGAAACTCATTCGAGAAGCTTACAAAACTTGAAAAAAGCGCCCTCAATAAAATTGAGGAAGTTTCTAATGAAAGATTAAACTCAACGAAATGTGAACAATGTCGATCTTGCCTTCCATGTCCAAATGAAGTTCCTATTCCAGAAATACTTCGTTTAAGAAATATATCTGTTGGTTATGGCCAATTAGAATTTTCAAAAGAAAGATACAATTTAATAGGAAAAGCTGGCCACTGGTGGGAAGAAAAAAATTCCTCATCTTGTCAAGAATGTAATGAATGTGTACCTAAATGTCCTAGTAAATTAGATATACCAAATTTATTAAAGGAAACTCATAACTTATTAATTGAAAATCCTACAAAAAGATTATGGGGATAAGGACTCATTCCAGATATTTTTAAGATTAATTTTTTGTTCAGGTGTTAAGACAGGGAAAGACCAACTATTTTCCCAACATTTCTCAGAAGGTCCTGAGATGGGGAGCATTTCAGTTTTATATTTACTTTGCAAATAATCACTATTGAATGGGAGATACCAACCCTGGCTTACTAATTTATCTACTATTGATTTATTTTCAAAAGATTTAATCCATTTAACTAATATTGCATTATTTAGATTTGATCGACTTAGTAGAAAATGCCACATCAAAGGTACGCCTTGGCTTGGGAAAACTAAAGAAAGCCTTGGATCTATTTTTAAATATTTTGAACAAAGACTATAAGGAACTATTGCGACAATAGCATCAGAGTTAATCAACCAATTGAGCATATTTTTATCATCAAATAACATTGCTTGGCTTTTGAGTTTTTTTAAAGAATTA
>QCPF01000018.1 GCA_003212655.1 Prochlorococcus sp. AG-436-D21
AATAAAAAGTGTAGTTGAAGAAAATCAATATATCCCAACAATTGCAAGCTTCTGGCCTCATCCCCGAGAAGTTCTTTACAAAGAGATGCGTCTTAGACTTGATCTCCCTAATGAAAAACTATCTATTCTTGAAGATCTGGGGATTGAACAATTAGTTCTGATTCCTTTTGATATGGAACTATCAAAATTAAGTGCCGAAAGGTTCGTAAGAGATATTTTGATAAATCAATTACAAGCAAAAAACATTTCTGTAGGTGCTAATTTTAAATTTGGTTTCAGAAGAAGTGGAGATATAAATACAATAAAAAATATAATTAAGGATACGGATATTAAGCTAAAAATTATTCCAATTTTAGAAGATAAGGAAGGTAGAATCAGCAGCAGCAGAATAAGAGATCTATTAGAGAAAAGTGATCTGAAAAATGCTTTCAAAATTCTTAATAGGCCTTATAGTTTTAATGGAAAAGTTGTAAAAGGTAAAGGAATTGGAAAAAGTATAGGATGGCCTACCGCAAATCTTGAAATAGATGGCAGAAAATTTTTACCTGGAGAAGGAGTTTACGCATCTTGGACAACCATAGAAAATTCCAACAAAAAAATTGAATCTGTCATGAATCTTGGCTCTCAACCAACAATAAATCCTTTATTGCCTTCTGCAGTTGAAGTTCATTTAATAAATAAAGATATCGATCTATATGGTTTAAATCTATCTGTTGAACCAGTAGAAAAACTTAGATCTCAAATCAAGTTCAAAAATATAGATCAACTTTCTAATCAAATTAAAAAAGACAGAGATAATGCTCTAAAAATTTTTAAAAACTACAAAAAATAAATTACAAATGCTGAATTCAAATCCTAAAGACGCTGAAGATTTAAGAATTTATCAAATTATTGACGCTAATCTAGATAGAGCCAGAGAAGGACTAAGAGTATTAGAGGATTGGGCTAGATTTGGCCTAGGTAAAGAAAAATATGTTGAAAAGATTAAAAATTTTAGACAAATTTTAGGAAAAAATCACTTAGAAGTTTATAAACAATCTAGAAATCACATTGAGGACAAATGTAAAGGATTTAGTCATCAAGAGCAATTCAAAAGAAAAAATTCTGAGCAAATTATAAGTTCTAATTCAGCCAGAGTTCAAGAAGCATTACGAGTCATAGAAGAATTCTCAAGGTTGCAGAATCATGAGCTTTCAAAAATCGCTTCTGAAATTAGATATGAAATTTATACTATTGAAATTGACTTATTGAGTTATAGCAAGTTTAAGAAGTCTGAAGAAATATTAAAAGAAAATGACTTATATGTAATAACAGATCAAAAAGACAATTTATTAGAAATAATAGAAGAGATTTTAATTGCTGGAGTAAGAATTATTCAACATAGATTTAAAACGGGAACTGATCAAGATCATTTTAAAGAAGCAATTCAGATTAAAAATCTATGTAAAAAATATAATTCTTTGTTTATCGTTAACGACAGAATTGATATAGCTCTGGCATCTAACGCTGATGGGATTCATCTTGGTCAAGACGATTTAGATTTAAAAACCGCAAGAAAACTATTAGGATATTCAAAAATTGTGGGTATAAGTGCAAATAATGCAATTGATATTTCAAATGCTCTTAAGGATGGTTGTGATTACTTAGGAATAGGGCCAGTATTTGAAACTACAACAAAAAAGAACAAAATACCCTTAGGTATTGAAAATATCAAAACATTAACAAAGGATTTAAATATTCCTTGGTTTGCTATTGGAGGAATCAAGTCAAATAATATTTCATATTTAAAAAGAAATGGGTTTAAAAAAGTTGCCTTAGTTTCAGAATTAATGAATTCTGAAGATCCTAAAGAAGACGCTATGATGATTCTAAAAAAGTTGTCTCATGAAAATTAGGGTAAATGGAGAAGAAAAAAAAATAGAACTTGATCAAGAAAATGCTCTACTATCTACAGCTCTTCACCATATGGGATATAAACCAAACACAATTGTAGTGGAGTTAAATAATCTAATTATAAATTCAATGAAATGGGAAAAAGTGAAGCTTAAAGATGGAGATAATTTAGAAATTGTTTCAATAGTTGGTGGCGGATAAAAGAAAAATATTTAATGTATTAAAAATCTTCATATTTTTTTAAGTTTAGGCTTGAAACAATAACCAAATTTTTCCTTTTTTCGTTTTATATTTTTAATACTTAAAATTAACAATGAAAGAAAAAATTGATAGCAACTCAAGGTCGCTAAAATGGGAGCAAAATGGGGAGTTAGCACATAAAGATCTCTCCGAGCTGATTGAAAGATTAAAAAATGTAGAAAGTGAACATACCTCATCTGAGCTGTCTCGATTAGGCACAAAATCAAACATAAAAGATTAAATTTGTTACTAAGATCTTGTTTTTATAAAAATTTGTACCAAATTAAAAATACTGAATATAAAAATAAATGCCGAAAAGATTTCCAGAGTGGGTAAATACAGAAGTCGTTATAAAAGCAATCAAAATGAGAGAAGAAGGAATGCTATCAAAACAACTAAATTTATGGATAGAAAACCTATTAGAAATAGAAAAAAAGTGATTATTTAGAAAATACTTTTAATAATTCTGAGAGCCGCCATTGCTGCTCCGTAACCATTATCTATATTCATAACTGCAATGCCTGGAGAACAGCTTGACAACATACTATTTAAAGCAGTTTCTCCATCCTTGCTAACGCCGTATCCTACTGAGACAGGTACTGCAATTATTGGTTGAGCCAACAATCCGCCCACAACTGTTGCCAAAGCTCCTTCCATCCCAGCACAAACTATTAATACATCATATTTATTAATTTCTTCTAACTGACTCATCAATCGATGAAGTCCCGCTACTCCAACATCTATAAAAGATTGACAATTTACTCCATAAATTTCGAGAGTTAATTGTGCTTCAAGTGTTACGGCCAAATCGCTTGAGCCTCCTGAAATTATGGCAACTTTTTTATTCGTAATTATTTTATTAGAATTTTTCCCAATTGTTAGGCAATTTGCTTCTTCATGGAATTGTGCATCATCATACAAATCTAAAAGATAATTAGCCTTTTCACTATTAATCCTAGTAATAAAAACAACCTCATTTTTACTTAATACATTTCTACATAATCTTTCTAATTGGTCGATACTCTTATCTTGCCCCCAAATAGCCTCAATGAGTCCAAGCCTATCTCTTCTTTGAAAATCAAAATTGATATCAAAATTCATCTTTGTTTATCTAATTCTCCCTCATAAATCAATTCAAAAGGATTATCGCCTACATTTAGAGCAGCTTTAACATTATCTTCAAATTTTTGTTGAACTACATTTACTTCTGACATTGGTATGCTTTTCCATAATTTCTTACTTTTCCAATTTACTAATATTAAAGCTTCTTCTTTTTCTTTATCCCAAAATAATTGTCTGCCCAAAAAACCATCTTGAGAAGATAACCAAGGCTCCCATATTTCTTTTTCCGCATTTAGCCAAGCTGCTTTTACATCAGCAGGTACTTTAAGTCTTAATTCCTCTATGACCATTTCACTTTGAAAATCATCCATTGTAAGAGCTTTTAAATTGGGAATATCAGATTGAAGAATTAAAACTACTAAGCAAATTAATAATAAACAAAATCTTTGAATTTTTTTTTTCAAATTTAAATTAAATCTCATTTTTTCTCAAGGAGAACTACTGAATGACAACTTATACCTTCTTCTCTCCCTTCTGGACCCAATTTTTCATTCGTGGTTGCTTTAATCCCAATTAAATTTTCATCAATATTTAAGATTTCAGAAATGTTTTTTTTCATTAGTTTTATATGTGGCATTATTTTTGGCCTTTCGGCAACAAGAACACTATCAATATTATTTATTTCCCAACCATCTTGTCTTATCAAGTCAATTACTTTTGATAACAAAAACAAGCTATCTGCATTTTTCCATTTTTCATCAGATGGTGGGAAATACTTTCCTATGTCGCCCAGCGAAAGTGCTCCCAATAATGCATCCATTATTGAGTGACTTAAAACATCAGCATCACTGTGACCATCCAATCCTAAATTTTTAGGATGATGCAATTTTACACCACCAATTATTAAATCTCTATCCTCTACTAGTCTGTGAATATCGTATCCATTACCTATTCTAAATTTCATGAATTGATTATTTTCTTTTATTATTCTCTTACTTTGTGGGGATTTTTTGTAGTTTTCATTTGAAATTAAGTCACTTCTTCTCTCCAATGTTCTTTCAAAACTTTTTCTTCTTCTCCACGATTTAATCTCTTCATGATTACCGCTCACTAAAATATCTGGCACTTTCATATCTTTAAAAGATAACGGCCTCGTGTATTGAGGATACTCTAATAAAGAAGAATTATGACTCTCATCGACTAATGAATCTGGATCACCAAGAGTTCCTGGTAATAATCTAGTCAAACCGTTAATTATTGATATAGCGGGTATTTCACCTCCAGAAAGTACATAATCGCCCATCGATATCTCTTCATCAGCTAAACATCTAATCCTTTCATCAAAACCTTCATATTGACCACAAATAATTATAATTTGATCTAATGTGGACCATCTCGCAAGATCCTTTTGCTTTAGGACTTTACCCTGTGGGGTCATCAGCAAAGTTTTACTTTTAGGTAATTTTCTAATTGATTCATATGCCTTATAAATAGGCTCAGGTTTTAATACCATACCTGCTCCTCCTCCATAAGGCTTATCGTCTACTTGTCTGTAAGAACCTTCTCCATATTCTCTCAAATCATGTAAATTTACATCGATCAAATTCTTATCTAGGGCTTTTGTTATGACCCCTAAATTATTTATTAATTCAAAAGCTTTAGGGAACAATGTAATTACATCAAAATTAAAACAACTCATCTAGAAATCTTCCTCATAGCCAAACTCAATTAACCTTGATTCTTTTTTTCTCCAATTTGGAACAACTTTCACAAACAACTCTAGGTGAACTGGACCATCAATTAATTTTGAAATATTTGATCTTGCTGTCTGACCAATCATTTTTAACATTGAACCTTTCTTTCCTATAAGAATGCCTTTTTGAGTTGATCTTTCAACAATAATAGTAGCCAAAATAGCTGTAAAAACTTTGCCATTTTTTCTTTTCATTTCCTCTCTCTTTTCTATCTTTACTGCGACACTATGTGGTACCTCTTCTCTTGTATTTATTAATACCTGCTCTCTTACTAAATCAGATAATAAGTTATCTAATGGTTGATCACAAATAGTCTCTTCTCCATAAAGTTTTGGTCCCTCTGGGAGAAAATTAAGTGCCATATCAACTAGTTCAGAACATCCTTCTCCTTTAGAAGCACTTACAATTTGAAAGTTTCTATTAATTCCGAAAAATCTTCTATATTGATCTAATCGTAAATTTCTAAATTCTTTATTAACCAAATCCCACTTATTTAATGCAACAATAAACTCAGTTTTATTTGCGATTAAAAAGTTCAAAATATATTCATCACCTCTACCTGGTTCTTCACTTGAATCAATTACAAAAATTACCATATCAACTCCATTAATTGCAGATTTTGCGTTTTTTACTAATATCTCTCCAAGTCGATGATGAGGTTTATGAACACCTGGCGTATCAACAAAAATTATTTGCCCATTGTCTTTAGTAAGTATTCCTTTTAATTTATTTCTAGTAGTTTGCGCTATTGGAGAAGTAATTGTTATTTTTTCTCCAATCAATTTATTTATTAAAGTAGATTTACCGACATTTGGCCTTCCTAGTAAAGTTACAAACCCAGATTTATAATTGGCCAAGGACTTTTAATACATCAATAATAAAATTCTGCTCAAAAATGGAAAAAAAAACCATAAATTTAAAAGAAGCTTCGTTCACGCAAGCAATAAACATATCCGCACAATGGTGCAAAGAGTGGGGTGAAGATTTACTCAGTGAAGAGGTTTTAGCAGATAGAATCGCAGAGCTAACTAAAACAAGAAATGGACTCAGAGGATTTTTTGCATACGCTTTATCAGATAAAGATTGTTTTTTGTTAGATAAACTTCCTTTTTCACTAATTTACAAACTGAACGAAGGTGGGGATGCTGTAACAGACATAGTATTAAAAAATTTAATAATGAGCTCCGCTCAAATTATTATTCATCGAAGAGATAATAATAATGAATATGAGATAACATCGGAAAACATTTCAGATAGATGTAAGGCTATTTTAAGACTGCTAGAAACTAAGTCAGTTACAAAGTCTGTCAATCAAGTCCTTAGAGACTTAGATGATATGGGCAACAGTTTTGATAATTCAATAAAGTATGACTCAGAGCAAAAGGAATTTATAAAAAAACAGATTCTTGATATCGCCCAATAAAAAAGCGTAGAAACAAATCTACGCTGTAAGTTTAATTATTTACGTAATGTGTTTAGTCTCTTCTTCCACCGCCTTGAAGTGCGATCATTAATCTCAAAATAAAAACAAAAAGGTTTATGTAAGTTAGATACATACCTAAAGCCCCTGCAAGGTATTGATCATCGTTATATCTTCTTGGCATTGTATAGAAATCGACAAATGACATTGCAACGAATAAGACAGTTCCAAATCCTGCAATTATCAATTCGAGTCCTGAACCTCCAAAAACGCCTGGAGCAAAAAATCCACCAATTAATTGGACAAACATTGCTATAAGCAGTCCTATCAACCCAAGACCAACTACCCCACTAAGTGCTTGCCCTACACTATCACTCATTCTTTGGCCAGTATAAGAGGCAATAACGAAAGTTATACCTGTAGCTAACGCAGCTGTTCCAACAGAACCAATACCAATAGTTCCTATTGCTAAAGCAACTATTCCACTTAAGGTGAATCCAGTTAATAAGCTAAAGCCTGTTAGTAAAGGCAGAGCCTTCGCATTATTTGCATTATTTGCAGCACTTGTAGCTATAAAAAACAAAATCAATTCTGCAATTAACGCAACTATTGAAAGAGGCTGGAAAAGCCCAGGATTTGTTGCTATTAGTGAAACTCCTGCTAAAACGCCTAAAGAAGTTAGGACCATACCTCCACCTACGTAAGGTAAAGCTTTTTGAACAACATTAGGTCCAACAATTGAACTAGTTTGTGCTTCACGAATAGCTTGATTGAAATTACTACTTGCTGGCATTTTCTTTTTTAAATATGTTCCTATTCTACTCGATTTTTAAAATTTCAGGGTACGGATCTCCAGAGTTATAAAGTTATTGATAGGCCTCAATAATTTTCTGAACTAAAGGATGACGAACTACATCTTCAACAGTTAAATAACAAAATTTTATACCTTGAGTTTCAGAGAAAATTCTCGATGCTTCGATGAGGCCGCTTTCTTGACCTTTTTTTAAATCAATTTGTGTAATATCTCCGTTTACAACCATTTTAGATCTGTCCCCCAATCTGGTTAAAAACATTCTCATTTGAGAGCAAGTAGTATTTTGTGCTTCATCTAGGATAACCATAGAGTTATCTAAGGTTCTGCCTCTCATAAATGCTAAAGGTGCAACTTCAATAATTCCTTTATCGATTAACGAATTTGTTCTATCAAACCCAAAAATACTATGTAAAGAATCAAATAATGGTCTTAAATATGGATCTACTTTTTGTTGCAAATCACCAGGTAGAAATCCCAAACTTTCACCAGCTTCTACAGCTGGTCTGGTTAAAACAATTTTTTCAATTTTTTTCTCGTTCAATAGTCGCGCAGCACAAACAGTTGCTAAAAATGTCTTACCAGTTCCAGCTGGACCAATCGCGAACGTAAGATCAAAGTTTTCAATTGATTCAACATATTCTTTTTGCCTTATAGTTCTTGGTCTTAAATATCTTCCTTCTTTAGAACGCGCAAGAATTTTTTTTCCAAGTTCAGCATGTGAAGACGATTCGCCCATTTTTAAAGAACTTAAAGCCGCTTTAAGATCTACCTCTGGGACTTCTAAACCTTGTTCCCAAATTGGTCTTGTTAGTTCTACTACAGCTGAGGCTCTCTCAATTTTAGATATGACACCGTTCATCTCTAGTTGTAGGCCTCTTATAGTTAGAGAAACTCCTGTAAGAGACTCAAATTTTTTTAAGAAAGAATTACCAGGTCCAGATAATGCTGTGGCGGCATCAGAGCTTGGCAAATCTATTTTGAAGTGACCAGTTTTGGAAACTTCCTTCATTTAGTTATTAAATAAGAATAAAAATTTATCAACTCACTAGCTTTCAGCTTCATTACCCTCGCTTTCAGCTTTAATACTTTCATTTTCTTGGTCTTTTGTTTTAGCCTTAGCTAATTTTTCCTTCTCTAACTTTGCTTTACCAATTGCGATAGAAGGTCTTTCTGTTTTTTCTATTAACCCTCCCTTTTCTAATAAAGTTCTCACAACATCAGTTGGCTGAGCACCCTGAGTAAGTCTTGTTCTTAAAGCTTCTGTATCAAGCCTAGTTTCCTTAGTTCTTGGATTATAAAAACCTAGTTCTTGCAGAGGTCTACCGTCTCTTCTGGAAGTACTATTGCATGCAACAATTCTGAAACTTGCTTCTTTTTTCTTTCCAAAGCGCTTAAGGCGCAATTTAATCATCTTAAATTAATGGGTTTTTAATAATAGTATCACTTAAAGGTAAAAATATAGAAACTATAAATCGGCAAAACCTTTTTTCTTTTTATTATTTTTTTGTTTTTTCATTGGCTTGTTACCACTCATCCCTCCCATTCCTGGCATACCTCCCATTCCTGGCATACCTCCCATTCCTGGCATACCTCCCATTCCTGGCATACCTCCGTTAGACATTTGTTTCATAAAACCTCTCATTCTTTGAAAATCGGCTAAAACTTTATCTACATCTTTTGCTTCATAACCGCTACCTTGAGCGATTCTTTGTCTTCTTGAGGGGTGAGCGGCAAGAACTTCGGGTTTTTGTTTCTCCTCAAGAGTCATTGACGAGATCATAGATTCTATTTTCTTAAGTTGATCTTCTCCATCTTTTATCATCCCATCATCTATTTTATTCATTCCAGGAATTAATTTAATCAATCCACCAAGTGAACCCATTCTTTTAATTAATCTCATTTGCTTTACAAAATCATTAAAATCAAAAGTCGCTTCTTGGAGTTTCTTTTGCATCGCTTCTGCATCAGCAAGCTCAACTTCTTTTTGTGCTTTTTCAACAAGTGTCAATACATCGCCCATGCCTAAAATTCTGCTAGCCATTCTCTCTGGATGAAATGGTTGCAATGCCTCTATTTTTTCACCTACACCTATAAATTTGATTGGCTTACCGCTTATTTTTCTTATTGATAAAGCAGCTCCACCTCTTGAGTCACCATCCAACTTAGTTAATATCGCCCCTGTGATTCCTACTTTTTCATGAAATGATTTTGTTAAGTCTGCAGCTTCTTGCCCAATCATTGAATCAACAACAAGCAAAACCTCATCAGGATTAGAAACTTCTTTAATTCGAACCATTTCACTCATCATTGAATCATCAATTTGTAGTCTTCCTGCGGTATCAATAATTATCGAATTAAAATCATTTTCACTAGCAAAATTCAATGCTTCCTTTGCTATTTCTTCTGGTTTGCTATTTTTTTCTTTAGCCGAAAAAACTTCCAATTCATATTGACTTCCCAATGTTTTAAGCTGCTCTACAGCGGCTGGTCGATAAATGTCTGCAGCCACCAAAAGAACTTTTTTATCTTTTTCCTTCAAATAAAGTCCTAATTTTCCTGTTGCAGTTGTTTTACCCGCCCCTTGAAGTCCAGCCATCAAAATGACGGTAGGACTATGTTCATTTTCGTTTAATGGAGAATTTTGAGTCCCCATAATGTTAATCAATTCTTTATTTACAACTTCTATGAATTTTTGACCTGGATTTACACCCCTTACTACTTCTTCTCCAATAGCTTTATCTTTGACATCTGATATAAACTCTTTGACTACTGACAAACTAACATCTGCATCAAGGAGTGCTCTTTTTACCTCCTTCAAGGCATCGTTAATGTTATTTTCACTGATTTTTGCTTCGCCTCTTAAACCCTTTACTGCGTCTTCAAAGCGTGAAGAGAGTTCATCAAACATTATTAAAAAGTAATTTTATTTATTATAGATGATCTTGAAGTTTACAATTATAAGCCACTAACGAAATCAACTAATTTCCATGATTTATTTGAAAAACCCAAAATATATTTAACTTTAAGGGGATTCAATGCTGTTTCATTAATAAATTCACCAGAATTCTTTACTATTCTTTCTAGATAATTCAATTCAACTAAAACAACTATCCGAGATGAAGTTTGCGATTCCAAATCAATCTTACGTATTTGGGAATTAATTTCTTTATAAATTCCCTTCTTGATATCGTTCTTTCTTTCTTCGATTGTTCGATCAATTAGACCTTTATTAACAATCTTAGAAAGATTAATTTCACTCTTTCCCGCTAAGTAATTACTTTTACTTAGAAGCCATTTATTTATTAAATTCCTTACATCTTCCAGAGAAGGTGAAGCGGTATTAAGTTCTTTGAATTCATAGGAAATAATTGAAGTAGATTTCTCAGGAACAGAATTCAATTTACTTGAAGGATTTTTTTTTATTTCTTGAAAAATATCTTTCTCAATAAGCTTTTGATTTTTATCTATGGCAATTAAAGGTTTTTCAGTAATAGATTCATCCTTAATTGATTTTTTAAGATTATTTCTTAAAAATCCAATACCAATACCAAATGCAAATAAGATCAAAAACGCATAAATATAAATTAAATAAGGTGACCGATTAATAATCTCTTTATCCTTTAAGAATTCCCCAAAACTAAACTTTAATTCAGCAATTTTTTCAATTAAAAAATTATAAAACTCAATTGGTTTTCTCTTAAAGTATTCCTCATTGAATTCTATTTCTTTGGTCTCAACCTTGTCATAATCTTGTTTTATGCCACCAGGCCAAGGTAATCTCCTTTCATCAAAATTACCTATTAAATTATCAAAATCTTCAGTCTTATTTGTAGAATCATCGCTCTCAAATTGTTGGTTTTGAAGATTTGATCTAATTAGTATTTTATTTGATTTCTTTTCTAATTTCTCAATAAATTGTTGAATTTCCCTATCTTCAAACCAAGAGTCTAAATCCACCTCTTTTGAATCAATATCTCTATACCCAACTAAAACATCATTCTCTAACCAATTTTTACAGAAAATACATATTGCTTCTAACTTATTTCCAGGATAATTATTGAGCCAATCTCGTAAATTTTCATCAGAACTACTTGAAAACCTTGCAGAAGCTTGTTCAATATCAGCTAAGAGTAAGTCTAAACAACCTACTAGAGGCATTGAGTCAAGACCAGACAAATTTAGTTTCTTTAAAATTTTCCTTGCTTCAAATAATTTTTCCGGCTTTCTTCTAGAGAAACCAATAGCTGTTAAGGATAGAAAAGCTAAAAATCCTGCTTCTAATGATCCTCTTTTTTGTAATTCAAGAAACAAATCGATCTGTTCTTGCACTGTCAAAAATGGTTTAATTTGTTGAAAAAAAACTTCAAACTCTTGCTGATTTAAATAATCTTTATATTCAGATTTATTATTACCTTCCAAACCACCTCTTTTGATAATTAAATTTTCCAACATACTTAAGCCTTTTTTATGAGACTCTTGATCATTTAGATCCCTACTAAGTAGATCTAGGATTCTGTACGGAAGCAAAGCAACTAAGTCTTCTTCAAGTTCTTTTCTTATGTCTCCAAGCTTTCCCATTCTTTGTAGAAGTTGTATACCTTCATGTAAAAAGTCTGCCGCGTTTGAATAGGATCTAAGCTGTTGTTCTTGAATTGCAGAATCTCTAGCTGTTAAAGCAGCCAATAATGTTAAATCAGCTTCTCTACTACTTCCTAAAGCTGGAGTTTGTGGGGGCTGCAATGCTTTTCTCGTGATTTTAAAAGCTTCTTTTGGTGACCCCGATTCCCAAAGAAGTATTAATCCTGCTACTTCTCTATTTGAGGAAAAATCCAATCCAGAATTACCATTTAATAACAAATTTTCGTACTCTCTTCTGCTTTCTGGATCTGTAAGTAGATCGGCAGTGAGGCGGAGTAACTCAGATCTTTGGGTTAAAACTTCGTAAGTAAAACCTTCATCAGGTGTTTTATCTAACCGCAATTGAAACGCCCTTAATATTTCCTCAGAAGTTGCAGAAGGGCTTACGCCAATTAAACGAAAATGGTCTAAAGGAAGTTCCAAACAAATATCCTATTGAAAATTCTTAGACAAATTTTATCAAGTTAAAAATTTTTTTCACAGGGTCTTACAGAGTTATTAAAAAAAATCATGAAAATCGCACTTCACAGCTTAGAATGTTAACAAATCAAAACTTCGTTAAGGTATTTTTCTTGGAAACACACGTAGAGAGAATCTCAAATCTTCAAGACATAAAAAAAGCCGAATTAGATCGAGAAACTGGATTATTTCTTTTTGAAGACATGACGCTTGGTCGTAGGTTTGAAGATAAGTGTGCAGAAATGTATTACAGGGGTAAAATGTTTGGTTTCGTTCATTTATATAACGGTCAAGAGGCTATAAGCACGGGAGTAATTGGCGCAATGAAAAAGAAACATGATTGGTTTTGTAGTACCTATCGCGATCATGTTCATGCACTAAGTGCGGGGGTTCCATCGTTTGAAGTAATGAGTGAACTTTTTGGTAAATCTACTGGATGCAGCAAAGGCCGAGGTGGATCAATGCACTTATTTTCAAGAGAGCATCACTTACTTGGAGGATATGCATTTATTGGAGAGGGAATTCCAGTTGCATTAGGGGCAGCCTTTTCAAGTAGATATAAAAAGGAAGTTGCTGGTAATAGTAATAGTGATGCGGTAACTGCAGCATTCTTTGGGGATGGGACTTGCAACAATGGGCAGTTTTTTGAATGTTTAAATATGGCCCAGTTATGGAAATTACCCATAATTTTTGTTGTTGAAAATAATAAATGGGCTATTGGTATGGCTCACGATAGAGCTACTAGCAATCCTGAGATCTGGAGAAAAGCGTCTGCTTTTGGCATGCACGGCGAGGAAGTTGATGGAATGGATGTATTAGCAGTTAGAGGAGCAGCACAAAGAGCAATTGAGCGCGCTAGAGCAGGAGAAGGTCCCACACTTTTAGAATGTTTGACTTATAGATATCGAGGGCATTCTCTTGCAGATCCAGATGAATTAAGATCTGAGAAAGAGAAGGAGTTTTGGGGAAAAAGAGATCCTATCAAGAAATTAGCTCAAGAAATGATTGATGGTAAATTCGCAACGGAAGAAGAATTAAAAATAATCGAAAAGAAAATTGATGCAGAGATATCGGAGTCAGTTAAAAATGCTATTGAAGCACCAGAACCCCCTTCACAAGAATTAACTAAATATATTTGGGCAGAAGATTAGATTATATTAGATACCGCTGGGTAATTTTCTTGTTAAATTTCTTAATTTTCTAAGTGCTTTTAGTTCGACTTGCCTTACTCTTTCTCTAGAAACTTCTAATAATCTTCCAATTTCAGCAAGTGTATGCCTCTCATTTGCCTCAAGTCCAAACCTTAATTTGAGAACATGTTGTTCTTGCTCGCTTAAATGACTTAACCATTTACCAAGTTGCTCTTGATGCATTTTTTGTTCAACTTGATCTAAAGGTTCTTCATTATTACTATCTGCAATCAAATCACCTAAAAAGCTCCTGCCATCATCACCATTTACTGGAGCATCTAAACTACTTGTAGATAAGGCTTGTCTCAAAACTGAATCCAATTCTTCAACATCAATTTCCATCGCCTCTGCAATTTCAATCCTGCTTGGCATAGCACCAAGTTTGTGAGCCAAATCTCTGCTAACTTTTCTAATAGAAGCTAACCTTTCACTTAAGTGGACGGGCAAACGTATTGTTCTTGATTGACAGGCAATTGCTCTTGTCATACTCTGTCTAATCCACCAAAAAGCATAAGTAGAAAACTTATATCCCCTTGTAGGATCAAATTTTTCAACAGCCCTTTCTAACCCAAGAGAACCTTCTTGTACTAAATCAAGAAGTTCAAGTCCTTTACCTTGATATTTTTTTGCCACACTGACAACTAACCTTAAATTAGCTTTCATCATTCTTTCTTTAGCTCTTCGACCAATTTTTATTATTCTTTTTTGCTGAGTTGTAAATTCATTAATCTTTTCATTTAATTGCCCATCTTCTGTAAGAATCATCATTTTCTGGACTTGATTACCTAATTCAATCTCCTCGGCAGGTGTTAATAAAGGTACTCTTCCGATATTCTGCAAATACCAACTTATTGGGTCATTACTTTTTCTTTTAGGTTGCTGTTCTTGACTTGGTAATGATGAGACCATTTGTTGACCTAATATAGGTATTAAAACTTTCCTACACTTTTTTAGAAATAGCCAAATATTTAACGCGCGCTTCAGATTTCAAGTAATATTTGTACACTTATGTGTTTAAAACTATAAATAACTCCCTTAAATTGTTTCTTTCAAGATATTTGTCTCATTTTCTTATTTCTCATTAATTTAGACAATTCGTCACCAATAGAGGAAGCATTTGACCCTTTTTTGCACTTAGATGCAGCAAATGAATGCAAAAGAACATACTTAGCAAAAAAATCTGTTGTTATCTTTCTATGAAAGGTTAAATCAATCGCAGAACTGCCAGCTATAAATCCAGATAAAAGATCACCCAATCCAGCTCGAGCTGTTTGAGGATCAGTTCCGAAAAGTTGCCAAGCTTTTTTGTTATCAGCAACTATGCTGTTAGCTCCCTTAAATAAAATACTAATGTTGAATTCTTTAGCTGCATTAAGCGCTAGTCCTAAATTGGTATCGGATTTGATATTAGGAAATAACCTTCGAAATTCTTTGCTGTGGGGTGTAATCCATGTTTTAAATTTTCTCTCTAAAAAGAAATTTGCCCTTAACTTAGATTCCGAAATTCTATTGAGTGCATCTGCATCCAATATCAATAATCCTCCATAATTAATAAGATAATCTTTTGATTTTTGCCAATCATCATTATCAATTCCTATTCCTGGGCCGACAGCTACTGAATCAAATGCACTTAAATCAATATTTTTTAATGCACTAAATAAAGATGCATTTCCATTTTGATTAGATTGCATAGTTTCTTTTAAAACTATTTCTGGGGCAACTTGCCAAATAGATTCAGCAACTAACTCAGGCAGGACAGCCGAGATGTAGCCTGCCCCACTTGATATAGCTCCTTTTAATGCTATGTATGCAGCACCAGGATATTTTTCACTTCCGGCTATCAATAATGTTCTGCCTCTTTTATATTTGTTAGAATTTTTTGGTAAAGAAGGTAAATCAATATTTTTTATATCTTTGTAAGTAACCTTAAAAATCTTTTTTTCAACTTTGGACAGCTTACTTGTAGGGATCCCAATATCTATATGGTGCAATTCTCCAATAAAAGGTAAAGCAGAATCTTGGGTCAACCCAATCTTATAAAGACCAATGGCCAAGGTATAGTCTGCCTTTACTGCGTTTTCTAAAAGAGGCTCTCCTTTATAAGGACATAATCCTGTTGGAATATCAATACTTATTACCTTTCCAGATTTTTTATGAAATTTTTGATTGAATAATTTAATTAATTTATCATCAACTTTTCTTGTTTGATTATTTCCAAAAACTGCATCAATCCAAAGATCTTTCCTATTTGCATCAGGAGGCTCTACTAATTTTGCGACACCAATAGATGTAAGATAATTAAGGTGGTCATTTGTCAGTGTTTTTTTTATCGGGAATGGACACCATACCTGAACATAAAAACCTTTCAAAAAAAGCTCTCTAGCTATTACAGCACCGTCTCCACCGTTATGCCCAGGACCTATAAAAACAGTTATTCCATTCTTTAGAAGAGGTCTCTTTTTTAAAAGCCATCTACTAATTTGGATACCAGCTTTTTCCATCAATGCTTCTTGTGGCATTCCATCAGAAAACATTTCTTTCTCTACTATCAACATTTGCTTTGAATCAACAATTAAATGTTTAGAATCAATTGTTGGCCATACAATTTCGTTCATAATTAGTACAAAGCAATTGAAGAACTGTTCAAAAATTTAAACTTCCATGTTAAAGACACAAAAGGATAAAAAATTAGAGAACTTTTTTTCTTCTAATAATAAAACTAAAAAGAAAAAAAATATTATTGTAGGTCTTTCTGGCGGCGTAGATAGTTCCCTTTCAGCTGCTCTTCTTATTGAAAGAGACTGGAATGTTGAGGGACTAACTCTTTGGCTAATGAAAGGACAAGGATCCTGTTGTTCTGAAGGATTAGTAGATGCTGCTGGCCTTTGTGAAGATTTGGGAATTAATCATAAAATTATAGACTCAAGAGAAATTTTCGAAAGAGAGGTGATTAAAAAAACTACTGAAAGCTATGAGAAAGGATTCACTCCACTGCCATGTTCGATGTGCAACAAGAATGTGAAGTTTGAAGAGATGCTTAATTACGCAATAAGCAAAAAAGACTTTACTCATATTGCGACCGGACATTACGCAAGGATAAAAAAATCATCTTATGCTGAAAAACTTAATTGCAAGAGCTTTGTATTTAAAGACTTCCTTCTTCTCAGAGGTGCTGACGAAAACAAAGACCAAAGTTATTTTCTTTATTCTCTCTCCCAAGAAGTACTAAGCAGATTAGAATTTCCTCTTGGTGAAATGAAAAAAGAAGATACAAGAAGGGAAGCCCTCAGATTAGGCCTTAGAACTGCTCAAAAACCAGAAAGTCAAGATTTATGTTTAGTTGAGCATTATGGATCAATGCAGATATTTATCGACAAACACATTGAACCCAAAGAAGGAGAAATTGTGCATGTAAATGGGAAAGTCCTTGGGACGCACAATGGAATTCAGCACTTTACTGTAGGTCAGAGAAAAGGGTTGGGCATTGCTTGGCCAGAACCTTTATATGTAAAAAGTTTAGACAGGAAAAAAAACATAGTTTATGTAGCAAATAAAAGTGATCTCTTTAATAAAGAAGCAATAATACGTGATGTTAACTGGGTTTCAATCGAAGAACCTAAGCAAGAGATTGAAGTAGAAGCACAAATCAGATATAGAAGTCATCCAGTAAAAGGAACTTTAATCCCTTTGAAAAATAATGATAATACTACTAAAACATTTAAATTAATTTTTGAAGATAGTCAAAGTTCTGTAACACCGGGACAAGCTGCAGTTTTTTACAAAGGAGAAATTTTATTGGGTGGAGGGTTAATTAATTAATTTTCCAAAAGATATTTAATCCCATAAAAAATATAAACAAAAACAAAATAGGTTTATCTCCAAATTTTGTATAGAAAGTCTTTTCGGATGAAAAATTAGGGAAAACTATTTCGTTTCGCTCAACATCATAATCTAAAAGTTTAATTATTTTTCCATCATCTTGAACTAAGCCCGAAGGGCCTGTATTTGATACTAGTAAATTATTTTTCTTATTTTCAATACTTCTTAATCTAGCCAAAGATAGGAATTGATTATAAAGCTTAGCTGGATATGGATCTAAATTTGCTGCAGTTATTATTAGTTTTGCACCGCTATTAATAGCCTTTCTTATTTCTAGTCCATCACTAATTTCGTAACATATAGCTACTGCTAGTGGGGGTGTAAATTTAGGATCAAAAAATCTTGAATCTGAGCCTGGTTGAATTCCTCCTACTGCAGATAATCCTCTTGAAAAAATATCTAGAAATCTAGGTATTTTTTCACCTATTGGAACAAGTCTATTTTTATCTATAAATGAGGTAAAAGATTTATCTCCAATTAGAAATCCGAGTAAAGAACTTCTTAACTCATTATTTGAATTTCTGAAACCTCCTGACAAGGTATTAACCTTAATGCCTTTTGAAAAATAAAAATTATTAGATAGAGTTCCTTCAGGAGTCCTCTTGTTAGCTTTTCTAGCGATTTTTATTAAGGATATTACGCCATTAAACAGATTTTCTAGTATAGCCGAATTCCTAGTTGGAATTTCACTTCTAATTGTTGGAGTATTTGCTATAAAAAATTCTTTTCAATTAAGTATTCACTCGCATTCCCATAAGCATGAGAATGGAATTGCACATCGTCACTTTCACTTTCATGTTAAGGAACAAAAAAATAATAATAAGCACTCACATGCTTTGACTGGTTTAGGCTTGCTACACGGTATAGCTGGAGGTTCACATTTTCTTGCAGTTCTTCCTGCTTTAGCACTACCTCTAATAAGCGCTTGCTTATATTTGATTTCATATTTGATTGGTTCACTAATAA
>QCPF01000019.1 GCA_003212655.1 Prochlorococcus sp. AG-436-D21
TCCTTTTTCCCCACCAGATCAAACTAAAGGCTATTCAAAAATTATATCTGATCTAGAAAAATGGATAAGTGAGATTGTTGGTTTAAAATCAGTTTCTTTTCAACCAAATGCAGGCTCTCAAGGAGAGTTTGCAGGTTTACTGGCAATAAATTCTTATTTTGAATCAAAAGGTGAACTGTTAAGAAAAAAATGTTTAATTCCAAAAAGTGCTCATGGAACAAATCCTGCTAGTGCAGTTATGGCAGGTTTTGACGTGTTAACTGTTGAATGTGATGACGAAGGAAATATTGATTTTCAAGATTTGTCAATCAAGGTAAAGAAATTTGATAACCAAATAGGGGCTCTTATGTTGACTTATCCCTCTACTCATGGAGTTTTTGAATTACAAATCAGAAAGATATGTGATTTAATTCACTCTGTGGGAGGATTTGTCTATTTAGATGGAGCAAATTTGAACGCTCAGGTTGGATTATGTAAACCGGGGAATTATGGTGTTGATGTTTGTCATTTGAATTTACATAAAACATTCTGCATTCCACATGGAGGTGGTGGTCCAGGAGTAGGTCCAGTTGCTGCATCAGAAACTTTAAGCCCATTTCTTCCTACTCATTCTTTAATGGATAATAATTTATCTATTAGTTCCAATTACGTATCTTCTGCCAGGTATGGGAGTGCAAGTATTCTTCCAATAAGTTGGATGTACATAAAAATGGCTGGTCTTAGTGGTTTAAGGAAAGCAACTGCGCATGCAATTTTATCTGCAAATTATATTGCGCATTCTTTAAAGCATAAATTCAAGATTCTTTATAAAGGAAAAAATAATTTTGTCGCACATGAATGCATTTTAGATTTTAGGGATTTAAAATCCAAAACTGGTTTGAGTGTTAATGATTTAGCTAAACGATTAATAGATTATAGTTTTCATGCCCCAACTATAAGTTGGCCTGTTCCAGAGACGATAATGATAGAGCCTACTGAAAGTGAAAGTTTGGTTGAATTGGATAGATTTTGCGAGGCTATGCTATTGATTGGAGAAGAAATCAGCGAAATCGAAAAAAATGTTTTACTGAAGAATAATAATGTAATAAGTAACGCTCCTCATACGCTGAAAGAGTTAATTGCTGATAATTGGCATTATCCTTATTCAAAAGAAAAAGCTTGTTTTCCTTATAAAACTTTAACGTCAATTAAGTTTTGGTCTTCAGTTTCTAGGATCAATAATGCATATGGCGATCGCAATTTAATTTGTTCTTGCAATGTAAATCAAGGCGAGACTTTCGAAGAAAAAAAATGTGCGTAAAGGACTAGCGTCCTTAAATTTACTTAGTTATTATCAGTGAGAATAAAAATTTAATATTTTCTTATAGAATTTTTTTAAATTTTTTTATTAAAATAATCGAGCATCAAATTTTTTGGGGTATTTGAAGCTATGACCAAAGATTTTAAATCTGGTAATGTTAAGCACTTGCCAATTAAAAACGTAGATTTACCAAATTTTGTCAATAATTTTTCAGGAGATAACTCAAGCATTTGTTCTATTGAGGGCACTAATGTTATAAGAGTACCTTTTGGAAAAAAATTTTCAAAGAAAAAAAGGCCTGAAAAGAATCAAAATATCGCTACTCTAATACTTCCTTTAAGTTCGTATAATAATCCCACGCCTCCACACGTAGCATAATTAAGATTAATTTTAATCTATTTCTTTGAGAGTATTTGCATAATAATTTTGCAGTTGTAGTGTTGCTTGATTCCAATCCCATTTTTCTGCTTCGTTTCGCGCCTCTTTTCTCATAACTTCTCTTTTATCTTCATTCTCTAGAATTTTTTTTGTCGCTTCAATTAAACTTTGTTCTCCATTATCTTTTTCATCAGGATCATATAAACAACCATTAATCCCATCGCTAATAATATCTGGAATCCCCCCCTTGTTGGCTCCGATAACTGGACATCCTGCTGCCATTGCTTCTAGTAAAACTAACCCAAGTGTTTCTGTACTAGATGGAAATAAAAATATATCTCCAGAGGCATAGGCGCTAGCAAGTTCATCGCCAGATAAGTATCCTATGAAATTAGTCTTTGTATTTTCGAAGATTTTTTCAAGCTGGTTTCTATATGGTCCGTCACCTACAAGTGCTAGGCAAGCATTAGGGATACTTTCTAAGACTGGTTTAATTCTTTCAATTTGTTTTTCTGCTGATAATCTTCCTACATAAATCAATAAATAATTAGCGTCGTTATGTTCCCCAAATAATTTTTTTCTCATTTTCTCACTTCTCAAACCTGGTCGGAAACTATAAGTATCTACTCCCCTTTGCCATAGAGCAGTCCTTTGAATTCCTTTATCTTTTAACTCATTGACCATAGCGGTCGATGTACATAAATTTAACAAGGCTTGATTATGTGCTGCTTTAAGTAATTCCCACAAAAGTGGTTCTAACATACCCATACCGTAATGTTCTAGATATTTCGGAAGATGAGTATGGTAACTGGCAATCAAAGGAATATTATTAGTTTTCGCCAACCATATGCCACCTAATCCAAGTACAGCTGGATTAACAACATGTATCAAATCTGGGTTAAATTTTTCTAACTTATCTGAGACTGCAGGACCTGGCAAACCAAGCTTTAACTCTGGGTATAAGGGTAATGGCATTGCAGCAACTCCGACTACAGTTGCGCCCATATAAGATTCGGGACACCCCTCTGGGCAAAAAATTATAACTTCATTACCATTTTTTATTAAAAATTCAATCGTTTTAGTCAGTCTTGTGACTATGCCGTCAACTTTAGGTAAAAAAGTTTCAGTAAACAATGCAATTTTCACTTTCTTAAGGTAATTATTTCAGGAATTTTAATTAGTCTTTATAGCCTCAGCTTGTTTTTTAGTCCATGATGAAACACAAGGTATGCGCTTAAGATCACATCTATTGGAGTATTTTTTAGCAACTTCAACAACTTCTTTTAATAAACCATTATCAAGGGTCGTTGGGTTTAAACCTAATTTTATAAAACATTTATTATCAACAATAAGATCATTTTCTACTGCTTCATTCCTTGGATTTGGTAAATAATTGATATCAGCCCCTGTTAGAGAAGCAACTTTTTTAGCTAATTCTCCAACTTGATGACTTTCAGTCATTTGATTAAATATTTTAACTCTCTCTCCCGGTTTTGGAGGATTTTCAAGAGCAAGTTGCACACATTTTACAGAGTCTTTTATGTGTATAAAAGCTCTTGTTTGTCCTCCTGTTCCATGAACACTTAATGGATATCCAATTGCAGCTTGCATTAGAAATCTGTTTAGAACAGTTCCATAATCACCGTCGTAGTCAAATCGGTTTGTTAATCTAGGATCTTTTAAAGTTGCGTCTGTATTTGTTCCCCAAACAATACCTTGATGTAGATCAGTAATCCTTACAAGATCATTTTTGTTGTAGTAAAGAAATAATAGTTGATCTAAAGTTTTAGTCATATGGTAAACACTACCTGGACTTGCTGGGTGTAATATTTCTTCTTCAAAGCGGCTTCCATCTGGTTGTGGAACTTCAACTTTTAGATAACCTTCTGGAATTGTTGCACCCCTATGTGATCCATATCCATAAACTCCCATTGTTCCTAAATGTACAACATGAATATCTAAATTACTCTCTACTATCGCAGCAAGAAGGTTATGGGTGCCATTAACATTATTATCTACTGTATATCTTTTGGTGAAACTAGATTTCATCGAGTAAGGGGCTGCTCTTTGTTCTGCAAAATGGATCACAGAATCTGGCTTTTCATTAATGAGCAAATCGAGTAATTTTTGATATTGTTTAGAGATATCCATGTTAAGAAATCTCATAGGCTTACCTCCAATTTCTTCCCATGCAGAAAGTCGTTCTGTTATCGAAGCAATTGGGGTTAAAGATTCTACCTCTAGATCAATATCAATTTTTCTACGACTTAAATTGTCGACAATAATTACATCATGATTTTGCTCTGCTAAATTCACCGCGCAAGGCCAACCGCAAAAACCATCTCCACCTAGAACAATAACTTTCACTCAGGACTCCAGAATTAATAGATTCATAATATATTTATTAAATTACTACAGTGTGCTTCCAATTTGCGAAAAAACATTGAAAATAGTTTCAAATCTTCTTTCTTAATTACTATTAATCAAATAATAAGTTTTTATTCTCTTTTTAAACTTTGCTCAATTAAGAGAATTAGATAGATATGTTTTTTTCAGGTGAACTTGCTATTGCAAAGTCTTGTTTCTTAATTCTTCCTGCTAGAAAAGCTTCCCTGCCAGCTTTCACACCATAATTTATCGCTTGAGCCATTAGAGCAGGATTTTCAGCTTGTGCAATTGCACTATTGATCAATACACCATCAGCTCCAATTTCCATAGCCTGAGAAGCTTCACTAGGCACCCCAATTCCTGCGTCAATTATTACTGGCACTTTTGCATTCTCAATAATTATCCTTATGTTTGATAAATTTAATAAACCTTGCCCGGAGCCTATTGGCGATCCCAATGGCATTACAGTTGCACAACCTATTTCTTCTAGTCTTTTTGCAAGAATAGGATCTGCATTGATATAGGGAAGTACATCAAAACCCTTTTTTATTAAAATTTCGGCCGCTTTAATGGTTTCTATTGGATCTGGTAGCAAATACTTTTTGTCAGGAATAACTTCTAACTTCACAAAATTATTTTCTTCTTGACCAGATAATTTTGCAAGTTCTCTACCCAAAATTGCTATTCTCACTGCCTCATCGGAATTTATACAACCAGCTGTATTAGGAAGCATCCAGTATTTTTTCCAGTTGATTTTTTCGAGTAAATTTTCTCCGGTTTGATCATTTTTAATTCTTCTAACAGCGACGGTTATAATTTCCGTTTCAGAATTTGACAAGCTTTCTACCATATCTTGAGTAGATTTGTATTTGCCAGTACCTACCATTAATCTACTGGAAAATTGTTTTCCACCAATTAGTAAAGAAGAATCATATTCCATATTTAGAATCCCTTATCTTTAATACCTTTATAAGGTTTATAATTGTTTCTTTTTTCTAACTCCTTACTTTTTTTAATTGCTGTTTTGTTTTTTGGATCTATCATCAAAACCTTTTGATAAGTTGCATATGCCAAGTCGTACTCAAGTAAACGCTGTTGTGCTGATGCTAGGTTATTTAGGGCTATAGGATATTCTGGGAGTGATTTTATTGCAGAGTTATAGTGTTTAATTGCTTTCTTAAATTCATTTTGAGCGGCATAAGAAAATCCTAAAGCATTGTTTATTATCGCTTTGGCTTCATCAGGTTCATTTTCATAATTTTCAATTGCTTTTAAAAAAGTTTTAGTTGCTTCAGGATATAATCTTTTTTTAATCTGAATAGACCCAAATTCATATAATTCTGTAGCTTGAGTGAGAGAATCTAAACCTTTCTGCTCGAATTTTACTAAATTTAATTCTTCACTTCTTGTTTTTAGAAATTGCCTGAATACAAAAATAGAAATTATTATTAATACAACGAAAAGAATTATTAAATAAGATTGAAAGGAAGATATTTCCATTATTTATATTAAGTTTTCTAGATTATATGCTTTTTCTACTTACTAACGGAAGAAACAATTTTTTCAAAACACTTAGGGTCGTTTAAGGCTAATTGAGCAAGCATTTTTCTATTAATGATAATTTCTGAATTTTTCATGCCATTGATTAACTTGCTGTAGTTTGTTCCATTTATCCTGGCAGATGCGTTAATTCTAGAAATCCAAAGTCTTCTAAAATCTCTTTTTCTTCTTCTTCTATCCCTATAAGCATTACAAAGAGCTTTCATCACTCTTTGATTTGCTGTTCTGAAAAGATTTTTGTTGCCGCCTCTAAAACCTTTTGCAAGATTTAAGATTTTGTTTCTTCTTTTTCTGGCTATGTTGCCTCTTTTTACGCGTGCCATGAATATTTAATAAAAATTGGTTAAAGATTTATGCGTATGGAATCATTAATCTTACATTATCAGCATCTCTTTCATCAACTACGGCTTTTGTTGATAGATGTCTTTTTAATTTTGAGCTTTTATGATCAAGCAAATGATTATGGAAAGCTCTTCTTCTCATGAATTTACCCGTCGCAGTAGCTTTAAATCTTTTGGCAGCTGATTTACGAGTTTTAAGTTTAGACATTTAAGTCAAATGTGTTTAATTAGGATAATCTAAACCTTTATACGCATTGGTGCAAATTAAAGTTTTTAATTGATTAAGAAAGTTCTAACTTATGAAACTTAAATTTGCCTTTTTAAACTTATTCTTAGGATGTATTTCTCTTTTATTAATAAACACTAAAATTACTTCAAATGTAAAAGGAGAAGAATTGCAAAAGGTTGAACTCAATAATGAAATTAAAAGAGGAAAATTTTTAATTGGTTTAAAGCAATATTTAGGTGGGGAGAATGACAGCTTTTCAAAAAAACAGAATATAAATTTTACCACTGATAAAGGTTTTTTAAATCTGATATCGTCTAACGGTATCAAACATAAATCAAAAGAGATTAATATTAGTTGGGTGGATATACCCATCAAAAATCCAAAAACAATCGAAAGAATTGTTTTTGGTCCTTTTGCTAGCTATGAATCAGCAAAAAAACAAGCAGAGAAACTTCAAGATAAAGGATTTGATACGACTGTTGCTTACCCTAAAAATTGGGAAGTATGGATTCCATTTGAGGATGATCTACCAGAGTTTAAATTAAAAAATAAGATTTCTAGAAAAATAAATAATTTTCAAATTACTCCTGTTCTTAGAAGTGAATATAGTCTTATGCAACTCGAAGGACCTATATATATTACTTCTCAAGAGGACATAACAATAAATGGTGTCAATTTTGGCAAAAATTTTTATTTATTAAAAGATTTATATGGAACTTGGACATTAGTTCAAAAAATTGAGTTTGATGATTATTTGGCAGGTGTTTTGCCATACGAAATTGGACCAAATTCTCCTTTAGAAGCACTTAAGGCACAAGCAGTAATAGCAAGAACTTGGGGAATTTTTAATTCTGGTAGATTTAATATGGATAAATATCATTTATGTATCACCACTCAATGTCAAGTTTATAAGCCTCCTAAATCTACAAATAAAAATGTTCAAAAAGCTATAGAAGCAACTTCAAATATAATTCTCACTTATGGAAATCACCCAATAAATGCTTTTTACCATGGTTCCAATGGTGGCGTATCTGCTACTGCAGGAGAGTCTTGGCAAATTCAAGATTATGCTTATTTTAATACATTCATTGATGGTTCTAAATCATTAAATAAAAATTTTAAACTTCCAATTATAAGTGAATCTGATGTAAATAATTTTTTAGATTTTGATATAGAAGAGTTTTATGGGAGTAATCATTCTCTTTTTCGATGGAACAAGAAAATTTCTAGTAGTGAAATTAAAGAAAAGTTAATTAAAAACAAACTTATAAATATTAATGATGATGTTTTCGATTTAAATTCTATTGAACGTGGGTTTAGTGGCAGAGTGACAAAATTAGAAATACAAACGAATAAAGTTAGTAAATCTATTGTTCTAGTTAAAGATGATATTCGAAGGGTATTAAATTTTATACCTAGTAATTTGTTTACTATTAATAAATTAAGTGATGATTTATGGCTTTTGAGAGGAGGAGGCTTCGGTCATGGTGTAGGTTTATCTCAGTCAGGAGCAATTGAAATGGCTAAATTAGGATTCTCTTATGAACAAATATTGAATCATTACTATCGAAATGCAAAACTGAAAAAAATTGAGATATTGTCTCAATGAAAGTTAAGTAATTAAAAATTTACTTTTATGAGTAAGGGGTTTTATAAAAATCGAAGATTAAAATCGTTTATATTTCTTAGTGCTTGTTTTTTAGTTGTTTTTATTCCTCATGCTTACAATATCGAAAATTTCTTTTTCATTATATTAATTCTTACTTTTTTGGTTGTTTTTTACGGTTTGCTAGTTATTTCTAGAAATTTCAAGAGCAACAACGTTTCAAATACTGTAAGCAGAAGAATTAGTAATAAAGAGTTACCTGTTCTTGATATTTTAGTCGCAGCTAGAGACGAAGAGAATGTTATAGCAAGATTAGTTGAAAGATTATTTAATTTAGATTATCCAACAAATAAATTAAATATTTATATAATCGATGATGGCAGTACTGATAAGACTCCCTTAATTTTAGATCGACTATCTAGACAATATGAAAAGCTAAAAGTCGTTAGTCGTTCGCCAAACGCAGGAGGAGGAAAGTCAGGAGCTTTAAATTATGCTTTGAAGTTTACTCATGGTGAATGGTTATTAGTTTTGGATGCTGATGCTGAATTAAAACAAGATGCTTTGATAAGGTTATTTGGTTTTGTAGAAGAGGGTGATTGGTCTGCAGTTCAACTAAGAAAATCAGTAACAAATGTAAGTAAGAATTTTTTAACTTCCTGTCAGTCAATGGAGATGGCTATGGACGCAATCTTTCAATATGGAAGATTATCAGTTGCTGGAGTCTCAGAATTAAGGGGAAATGGCCAACTAATTAAGAAAGAAACATTATTGTCATGTGGTTCTTTTAATGAAGATACAGTTACAGATGATCTTGATTTAAGTTTAAGGTTATTATTATCAAAATCTAGAATTGGAATCTTGTGGGATCCTCCAGTCATGGAGGAAGCAGTTGAGAATTTAAATGCTTTATTAGCTCAAAGGCAAAGATGGGCAGAGGGGGGTTTGCAAAGATTCTTTGATTATGGAGATCAATTCTTTACCAATAAAATTGATTATTTGCAAAAATTTGATTTAACTTACTTTTTCATCTTGCAATATGCACTACCAATAATTTCTATTTTTGATTTAGTTTTTAGTATTGCTTTATTAGATTCACCAATTTACTGGCCTATTTCATTTACAGCATTTACATTATCTGGAATTGCTTTTTGGTACGGTTCTTCTTGTAAAAGCGAAGTACCAGTATTGCAAAAAAGCAATTTTTTGATGGTATTTGTGTCGGTTTTTTATTTATCACATTGGTTTTTAGTAATCCCTTGGGTAACAATAAAGATGTCTATTTTTCCCAAAAAGATACTTTGGCGAAAAACTATTCATACAGGAGTTTAATTTATTCATCAAGGTCTATAATTTCTCCATTAAAAAAATTTGCTAAGTTTTTTGAGCTATCATCATAATTCTCCTCGTTAGATATATTTGTTGATGAATTAGTTTTTGGTTCTAATTTTTTTAATGGTCGAAAATTATTTACTTCATTTTGTGTCATTTTTGGAGTATTTGTTGGGTTACTTTTATTTAAATTTTTGGTTGAGAAATTAAGTATTATTTGATCTCCAAATATCTTTTTTAAAGTATTTTCAATTATAACTTTTCTGCTTTTAATCATATTTTCCCAGTTTGGAGATAATGCAATTGTTATTTTCTCCGAATCAAAACTTTCAAGTTCGGCTTGTTGTGAAAGTAACATTCTTGTTGATGGTAACTCTACTTTAGAAAGAATTAATTTCCATTTATCTTTTAAATTATTTGATTCAGGATTTTTTTTGTTATTGTCAGAAATATTTTCAATACTTTCTTTTTCAAGAACTTCAAATTCTTCTAATTTTTCATCTTTTTTTTCGATTAATTCATCGCGAGTTATCTCTTTTTTGACACTTGGTTTTTGAATTTCATTAGAAATATTTTGTTTATTAAAAATTGCAATATTTTTTCTACTTTCATGATTCTCCTCAGTCGTATTATTTTTACTTTCTTGCTTATTTTCAAAACTATTTATCTCTTGATTACCTAGAAGGCTAGTTAAATGTATTTCAAACCAAAGCCTTGGATTATCACTTGATTTGATTTGATATTCAATATTTCTCAGATTATTATGCCAATCAATTATTGTTGATTTATTTATTATTTTTGAGATTTCATCTAATTCATCTTGAAATTCATCAGACGTATAATAAAGATCGGAATATTTATTATTTGTAGTGTGTAAAAGTAGATCTCTTGTTATATTTAATAATCCGTTAATTATTTGAAGAGGTTCGTTTCCAGCATCATATAATTTGTTGCAGGTGATAATTAATGACTCTGGATTATTCTCAACCAATGATTTAATTAGATTTGTTAATTCTCTTTCTGATACTTCTCCTAAGAGGTTTTGGATATTATTAATTGTTATTCCTTCTGGTAAAAGATTCAATTGTTCTAGGAGGCTTTGTGCATCTCTCATACCTCCATTAGATCTTTTTGCAATCATTTTTAAGGCCTGCGCTTCGTATTCAATGGACTCTTTTTCGGCGATTTCTGATAAATGTTGAAAAATTTCACTAGGACTTATTCTTCTAAAATCAAACTTTTGACATCTACTTATTATTGTATTTAATACTCTCTCTGGATTTGTCGTCGCAAGGATAAATACAACTCTTGAGGGCGGTTCTTCAATAGTTTTTAGCAAAGCATTTGAAGCTGCCGTTGAAAGCATATGACATTCATCAATAACATATACTTTCCATCTTGCTTGAGTAGGAGCAAATCTCGATCTTTCTATAATTTCTCTTATATTTTCTACTCCTGTATTTGATGCTGCATCAATCTCGATAATATCTAGAGCGCTCCCATCTGTAATTTGTCTACATAAGTCACATTTACAACAAGGAGTTATCGTAGGTTGGTCGAATGCTTGGCAATTTAGAGATTTTGCAAATATTCTTGCACTTGATGTTTTTCCTGTGCCTCTTGGACCATTAAAAAGATATGCGGGAGCAATTTTTTTTGTTAATAGTGCTTGTTTGAGTGTAATGGATATAAATTTTTGCCCAACAAGTTCGTCTAAGTTGTTTGGTCTATATTTTTGATGAAAAGGCTTATGTATATTTGGCATTTATTTTTCATTAATTAGAAAAATTCGGGATTCAATTAAAAAAATTAAACTCTAATTTTATGCAGACTCTTTAATGATTCTTTTTGATCCTGAAGGTAGTTTAACAATTTTAGATGAGAACAAATTATCTACCATTTTTTTCGTAATTGTGAATTCTTTTACATTTTCTTCAGAAGGCAAAGTGTACATAATGTCTAGCATTAGCTCTTCAATTATTGATCTTAATGCTCTCGCACCTGTTTTTCTTTTATATGCTTCATTTGCTATCGCTTCTACAGAATCAGGCTCAAATGATAATTCAACATTATCCATACTTAGCAAAGTTTTGAATTGCTTTACTAATGCATCTCTTGGTTGAGTCAAAATAGATTCTAAAGTTTCTTTAGTAAGACGATCTAATACAGCACAAACCGGAATTCTTCCAATGAATTCTGGAATTAGGCCATATTTCACTAAGTCATCTAATTCTAAATTTTTCAGGGAATCTCTTGGGTCTACTATTTTTTTTGTATCAACTTTGTTTTGATCTGAATTGGTGGTAAATCCTATAGAGTGTTTACCCATACGCTTTTGAACGATATCTTCTAAACCTATAAAAGCTCCCCCGCAAATAAATAATATTTGACTCGTATCAATTTGGATGCAGTCATGATAAGGATGTTTTCTTCCGCCTTGCGGTGGCACATTAGCAATTGTTCCTTCAAGCATTTTTAATAATGCTTGCTGCACTCCTTCACCAGAGACATCTCTAGTAATTGAAGGATTCTCGCTTTTTCTTGCAATTTTATCTATTTCATCAATATAAATAATTCCTTTTTGAGCGAGTTCTACATTCATTTCTGATTTCTGTAGAAGTCTTAAAAGTATGTTCTCAACATCCTCCCCAACATATCCAGCTTCTGTCAAAGTCGTTGCATCAGCTACTGCAAAAGGAACATCCAGAAACTCTGCTAAAGTTTGCGCCAATAATGTTTTTCCACTTCCAGTAGGGCCGATGAGTAAAATATTTGATTTTTGTAATTTAGTTGCTTGTGAATCTGTTGAATTGTTATTTTTACTATCTTCTTTAACTTTCCAAGCTAATCGCTTGTAGTGATTGTATACGGCTACTGAAAGTATTTTTTTTGCAGATTCTTGTCCAACGACTTGATTATCTAGAAAACTTTTAATTTCTAATGGCTTAGGAATTGAGGTTAATTCTAAAGGAACAGATTTTTTTGGATTATCAGTTGGTAATTTCTTTTTTACTTGTGGAGAGTTGTTTGTGATCGCTTGATTATCAAGTAGTTCTTCATCGAGAATTTCATTACAAAGATCTATGCACTCATCACAGATATAAACCCCAGGACCAGCAATAAGCTTTCTTACTTGGTCTTGTGATTTCCCGCAAAATGAACATTTAAGATGGGCGTCGAATTTAGCCATCGATTATAAGTTTTTAAAGTTAAAGGTGTTAAATATTCCCTATTCACTAGGATTGCTTATAAATATCGATTCGTCATCATATTCTTAAAAAATCAGTATCCCTTGTCACTTTTTGATAACTTTATCAATTAATCCATATTCGACTGCTTCTGAGGGAGATAAAAAATAATCTCTTTCTGTATCTTCATTAATTTTTTCTAAAGGTTGACCAGTATGTTCTGCTAAAAGCGAATTTAATGTTTTCTTGAGAAATAGTATTTCTTTAGCTTGTATTTCAATTTCTACGGCTTGACCTTGTGCACCTCCCAGAGGTTGATGGATCATAATCCTAGAATTAGGTAAAGCTAATCTTTTCCCCTTTGCTCCTCCAGAAAGTAGAAATGCCCCCATACTTGCGGCTACTCCAAAGCAAATTGTTACTACATCAGGGGTTATTTGTTGCATAGTATCGTATATGGCCATTCCTGCGGTTACTGAGCCTCCAGGAGAATTAATATATATTTGTATGTCTTTTTCGGGATCTTCCGCTTCAAGAAATAATAATTGTGCAACAAGTGAGTCAGATACTTGATCATTAATTCCAGTACCTAAAAAAATTATTCTTTCCCTCAATAGTCTTGAATATATATCAAAAGCTCTTTCTCCTCTACCTGATTGTTCTATAACGGTAGGAACAGCAGCAATAGTTTTATTATTACTTTCGTAGGAACTTATTGAGCTTTGGATTAAGTGTTTTTTTTCTGAGTTCACAAATTAGTTTAAGTCTTTTAAATAATTTAAGGGTTTTTTGTTTAATTAGTAGTAAATTTCATAAATTATTTTTTTTCTTTTTTATTTTGAGTTTTTGTAGTTTTTGTAGTTTTTGTAGTTTTTGTAGCAGTTTTTGTGGCTTTTGTTGTTTTAGAGGTTTTGTTGGCTTTAGAAGTTTTTGTAGTTTTTTCTTTTACTTCAGAATTTTCTTCAAGCCAAATTATTAATTTTTCTTTGAGTAAATCGTTACTTATTACTTCTTTTAATTTTTTAATATCGATTTGTTTTGAAGATTGAGAGATTGCATCTTCATAATCTTTCATTTTTAAATCAATTTCTTCTTTCTCAACTTTTATGTTTTCTGTTTCAGCTAATGCTTTTAGAGCTAAATTTCGTTGAACATTTTTTTCAGCCTGAGGCCTTGTCGACTCTGCTAATGACTTAACTAATTCCGGAGTGAAAGTAGATTTAACATCAAGACCTTGTTGAGCAAATCTTTGAGCGGTTTGTTCGATATTATTCCTAACTTCTATATCAATCATAGATTTTGGAATTTCAGTAACCAATTCGTTTGTTAAGGCATCTAGTAAAGCTTCTATTTTGATATCTTTTTGAGTTTTTTCAAAGTTGTCTTTAAGTTGTTTTTCAATATCTTTTTTTAACTCTTTTAATGATTCCTTATTTCCAGATTGTTTTGCAAAATCATCATTAAGCTCAGGTAATTCTTTTTCCTTAAGATCCTTAAGATTGACTTCAAAGATTGCTTCTTTGCCTCTTGAATCTTCATGAGAATAATCTTCAGGGAATTTAAGGTTAAGTGTTTTAGTATCACCAATTTTCATCTTTACGATTCCCTCAACGAAGCCAGGAATCATTTTGTTCTTTTCTAGCTCAAGATCCATAGATTCACTCGTACCACCATCAATCTCTTTACCAGAATCTTTATATTTACCTTTGAAACTAACTACAGCAATATCCCCTAATTTTGCTGCTCTGTTGATAACTGGAATAATGTTTGCAAACTGATTTCTAGATTTTTCTAGTGCTTCATCTATTGACTTTGGATCAAATTTAGTTTTTGAGATTTCAACACTAAGTCCTTTTGATTTTTTTAGTTTTAATTCGGGTGCAACATCAGTTTGAAGAGTAACCTTAAGTGATTTTTCAGGACTAAACTTTGCAAGTAAAGCTTCAAATCCATCTACCAACTCTGGCTCACTAAGTGGCTCTATAGATTTGATTTTTAATGCTTCTTGCCAGGATTTATCAATGATCTTTTCTAGAGCAGAAGCATGTAATTGTGTGATGCCAATTCTTTGGATTAAGACTTGTTTAGGAATCTTACCAAGTCTAAACCCTGGAATTTTAGCCGAACGACTAATGGTACTGATTGTCTCATTTACACAAGTTTTGCATGTCTCAGATGGTATTTCTAATTCGAATGAAATTCTACTTTGAGGCAGAGGTGTTGTTTTGACTATTAGTGCATCTTTAGCCATGTTTTTCTAAGTTATTACTATGAACCGAATCTTAATTATTTCACATTATGTGATTTCCTTGAAAGTTAATTTTTTGATAAAGTAAAAAAAATAGTCAATCTATTTATAAAAAATCATTTTAAAGTGTGAGACAATCTCCGTATTTGCCTAACAGGCCATTAAAAGTTGCTGTTTTGGGTTCTTCAGGTGCTGTGGGATCTGAATTGATAAAAATTCTTGAACAACGTGATTTCCCAATATCAGAATTGGTATTGCTTTCATCAGAGCGGTCAGAAGGAAAAAAAATTATTTGGAAAGATGAAGTATTAGTTACAAAAAAAACAACTAAGGAACAATTTAAGAATCTTGATTTAGTTTTGGCTTCAGCTGGTGGAAGTATTTCAAAAAAATGGTTGTCTACCATTATTGATCAAAATGCTTTACTGATAGATAATTCAAGTGCTTTCAGATTAGATAAGAACGTTCCTCTTATAGTTCCTGAAGTTAATGCTAGTGACGTACTTAATCATGATGGGGTAATAGCAAATCCAAACTGCACTACCATTTTGTTGACATTAGTTTTAGCTCCATTAAACAAACTTTCGACTATTCAGAGAGTTATTGTCTCAACATATCAATCTGTCAGTGGTGCAGGCCAACTGGCGATGGAGGAACTAAAACTTTTAACTGAACAATATCTTCAAGGAAATCCTCAAAAAAGTGAAGTTTTGCCATACTCCCTTGCTTTTAATTTGTTTTTGCATAATTCCCCTATGCTTTCAAATAATTACTGCGAAGAAGAGATGAAAATGGTTAATGAGACCAGGAAAATTTTAAATATTGCTGATTTAAAGCTCTCTGCTACATGTGTTCGAGTCCCAGTACTGAGAGCGCATTCTGAATCGATCAATATTGAATTTGCTGATGTAGTTGAACCTAAAGATGCTCTTGAAGAATTAAAAAAATCTTAAAAAAAAGAATAAAGGGTGTAAGAACTTTCTTTGGTAGTTATTACTCAGCAAGATCAGTTATCATCACGGCTGGCACGTTCTTAGAAGGAAGAATATGGATAGGAAATAAATCAATGTCAGCTGGTAGATCGGGCGAACAAGCAGCAAAAGGTCTTACTCAAAATTTACACGAAATTGGTATCAAAACAGAACGTTTAAAAACAGGAACTCCAGCAAGAGTTGATAAAAGAAGTATCATTTTTGATGAATTAGATATACAACCAAGTACTGCAGCAGATAAATATTTTTCTTTTGACCCAGATATAAAAAATAATATGCCCCAAGTTAGTTGTCACATCACAAGAACAACTACCAAAACACATCAACTAATTCGAGACAATTTACATTTAACTCCCATTTACGGCGGTTTTATTGATAGTAAGGGGCCAAGATATTGTCCTTCTATTGAAGATAAAATTGTTAAATTTGCTGATAAAGAATCACATCAAATTTTCTTAGAACCAGAAGGAATTAATACTCCTGAAATATATGTGCAAGGATTTTCTACAGGTTTACCCGAAAATATTCAATTAGAACTTTTAAGAACCTTACCTGGATTAAGTGAATGTAAAATGTTGCGTCCAGCATATGCTGTAGAGTATGACTATATACCTGCTACACAGCTCCAAACATCACTCGAAACGAAAGAAATTGAATATTTATTTAGCGCCGGACAAATTAATGGGACTACTGGGTATGAAGAAGCAGCAGCACAAGGATTAGTTGCAGGAGTCAATGCTACAAGAAAACTAAACAAAAAAGATCCAATAATCTTTACCAGAGAAAGCAGTTATATAGGAACAATGATCAATGATTTAATTACCAAAGATCTCAAAGAACCATACAGAGTTCTCACTAGCAGGAGTGAATATAGGTTGACCCTTAGAGGGGATAATGCAGATAGGCGATTAACCCCATTAGGTTATGAAATAGGGTTAATTGATGAGAAAAGATGGTCGGTCTATCAAGAAAAAATGAAACTCCTTGAAGAAGAGAAATTAAGATTAAAAAACACTCGATTAAAAAACACGGATGAAATATCAAAAACACTAGAATTAGCCACAGGATCAAAAATCAAAGGCTCAATAACTTTGAAAGAACTCTTAAAAAGACCAAACTTTCATTATTCAGATTTAATTAAATATAATTTGACTGAAAAAAATATAGCTTCTTCAATACAAGAAGGTGTTGAAATAGATATTAAATACGAGGGTTATCTTAAAAGACAAAAAAACAACATTGAACAAATAAATCGTCAAAGCTGTAAATCTCTGCCTCTAGAAATAAATTATGAAAAGATAGATACATTATCTTTAGAAGCTAGAGAAAATTTGAATAAGATAAAACCAAAAAATTTTGGTGATGCTTCAAAAATTCCTGGGGTTAGCAAAGCTGATTTAACTGCTTTACTTGTTTGGCTAAAAATAAGAGAGATAAAAAAAGATAAGGCAAATATTTTTGCTGAAAAAAAGTTATCATCTTAAAAGGACTCCGTCAAAGCACTGAAAAATAAACTTTTTAACTCTCCAAAAATTTTATGGGAAGAAAAAGCCTCTAATTTTTTAGTGAAGAATTCACTACCAAAAATATCTGGTCCATGGAAATTAATGCTGCTTGGGGATGGAAGTCCAACTAGACATCTGCAGCTATTAACTAATCAAGAGACAAAAATTAAATTAATTTCAATGCAATTAGATCCTCTATCCACTCAAGAAGGCCCTAAAGAGTTGAATCAGTTAAATGGCCCTTTAATTAGAAGACAAGTATGGATCAAAAGCAATAATAAAAACCTAGCATGGGCAGAAAGTTGGTGGAATGCAGATCAAGTGGGTGAAAATTTAAAAGCCAAAGAAGAGCCAATTTGGAAGAATTTGACACAAGACAGATCAGAATTATTTAGAGAAGTTGATCGTATTTCACTTGTAAATGCAAAATGGTTAGAAGATCAATTTTGCTTTAAAGGTCCATTCTGGTCAAGAAATTACAGATTTTTTCGAGACAAAAAACCCTTAACAATTATAAGGGAAGTTTTCAATCCAAATTTAGAAACTTTACTGGGTTATTCAGGAATTAAAGAATTTACCAAACTATGCTCTTCTTCTTCTTGATCTGGGAAGATTTCTTGATTTTGATTGAACTTGTTGGATTGATTGATCTCTCGAAGTATTATTCTCATTTTCTGAAGCTCTTTGCCATCTTTCAACTTTAAAATCCATTTCGTCTGGCCAATCTTCGTCCATACTATCTTTCACATAAGGTAATTTTTTTTGCTCAGTTGTCTGCAAATTTTTTGGTTGCCTTAAAGATATTGCTTTTAAAGGTCTTTTTGAATGCTGTGTAGTAGATTCATAAAAATTTGATTGTCTGGAAAATGTCTTCATATCGATTTGATCATCGTAAAAATTCTCATCATTCCAATCATCATTTTCTTCATCAAAAAATAAATCCACTTTTTCAGATACCCATCTTCCTACTTTTT
>QCPF01000020.1 GCA_003212655.1 Prochlorococcus sp. AG-436-D21
TTTCCGTTTTTATTTACACGTCTCACTTTAGAGACATACTTTACGAACTCATGACAACTATTCAGCAGCAGCGTTCTTCGCTGTTAAAAGGTTGGCCACAGTTTTGTGAGTGGGTAACATCAACTAACAACAGAATTTATGTTGGTTGGTTCGGCGTCTTAATGATTCCATGCCTACTTACAGCAGCGGCTTGCTTCATCGTTGCATTCATCGCAGCACCACCAGTAGACATCGACGGAATTAGAGAGCCAGTTGCTGGTTCATTCCTATATGGTAACAACATCATCTCAGGTGCAGTTGTTCCTTCATCTAACGCTATTGGTCTACACTTCTACCCAATCTGGGAAGCAGCTACTGTAGATGAGTGGTTATACAACGGTGGTCCTTACCAGCTTGTAATTTTCCACTTCCTAATTGGTATCTCAGCATACATGGGAAGACAGTGGGAGCTTTCATACCGTTTAGGTATGCGTCCTTGGATCTGTGTTGCATACTCTGCACCAGTTTCAGCAGCTTTCGCAGTATTCCTTGTATATCCATTCGGTCAAGGTTCATTCTCTGACGGAATGCCTTTAGGTATCTCTGGAACATTCAACTTCATGTTTGTTTTCCAGGCAGAGCACAACATTCTTATGCACCCATTCCACATGGCTGGTGTTGCTGGTATGTTCGGAGGATCTTTATTCTCAGCTATGCATGGTTCACTTGTTACTTCATCTCTAATCAGAGAAACAACTGAGACAGAGTCTCAGAACTACGGTTACAAGTTCGGACAAGAAGAAGAAACATATAACATCGTTGCAGCTCATGGCTACTTCGGTCGTTTGATCTTCCAATATGCTTCATTCAACAACAGCAGAAGTCTTCACTTCTTCCTAGCTGTATTCCCAGTTGTTTGTGTATGGTTAACTTCAATGGGTATCTGCACAATGGCATTCAACCTTAACGGTTTCAACTTCAACCAGTCAGTTGTTGATGCAAACGGTAAGATTGTTCCTACATGGGGTGACGTTCTTAACAGAGCAAACCTAGGTATGGAAGTAATGCACGAGCGTAACGCTCACAACTTCCCACTTGATCTAGCAGCAGCTGAGTCTACAACAGTAGCTCTTTCAGCTCCAGCTATCGGTTAAGCTTAAAGTTCTTAAATTTACAGGCCCCCTTTCTAGGGGGCTTTTTTTTGTTTAATTTTCAATTGGTTTCATATAATGTTTATATATAGATAAAACATTTGATATTTCTATGAGTAGTAGTTTTGGAAAAATTTTTCGTGTTAGTACTTTTGGAGAATCACATGGTGGTGCAGTAGGAGTTATCCTTGATGGATGTCCACCTAAGTTAAAAATAGATATAAATCTGATACAAAATGAATTAGATAGGCGCAGACCTGGCCAAAGTGACATTACAACACCCAGAAATGAAGAAGATAAAATTGAAATATTAAGTGGGATAAAGGAAGGGTTAACACTTGGAACTCCAATAGCAATGTTGGTAAGAAATAAGGATCAAAAACCAGAAGATTATAATAATTTGGAGCAGGTATTTAGACCTTCTCATGCAGATGGTACATATCATCTGAAATATGGAATTCAGGCAAGTTCTGGCGGTGGAAGAGCCTCTGCTAGAGAAACAATTGGGAGAGTAGCTGCTGGTGCTGTAGCAAAACAATTATTAAAAACCTTCTGTAACACTGAAATACTTTCTTGGGTAAAGCGTATACATGATATTGATTCTGATATAAATAAAGAGAAGATTTCTCACATAAAAATAGATTCTAATATTGTTAGATGTCCTGATGAAAAGGTATCAACAGAAATGATCGAGAGAATTAAGGAATTAAAGCGTCAAGGAGACTCTTGCGGCGGTGTTATTGAATGTCTAGTAAGGAATGTTCCCTCTGGTCTTGGAATGCCAGTTTTTGATAAATTAGAAGCTGATTTAGCAAAGGCTTTGATGTCTCTGCCTGCCACGAAAGGCTTTGAAATAGGTTCAGGTTTTTCTGGAACTTATTTAAAAGGAAGCGAACATAATGATGCCTTCATCAAGTCTGATGATATTAGTAAGTTAAGAACAACATCAAACAATTCAGGAGGTATACAGGGCGGAATAAGTAATGGTGAAAATATCGAGATGAAGATAGCTTTTAAACCTACAGCAACCATCGGGAAAGAACAGAAAACAGTAAATGCTGAAGGTAAAGAAGTACTTATGAAAGCAAAAGGGAGACACGATCCATGCGTTCTACCAAGAGCAGTTCCAATGGTAGATGCTATGGTAGCTTTAGTACTTGCTGATCATTTGCTTCTAAATCATGCTCAATGTGACTTAATAAATAAGAAGTAGTGTTGTTGAATAAATTATATTTATCCTTAACTTAATTATTTTTGAGCCATTCATATATTTTTGGATCAAATTTTTTATTTTTGATAGCTTTATCTCCAATTACGACTGCTTTATACCCTAAAGATTTATAAGTTTTTAAATCATTGATTGATAGTCTTCCAGCAGCAATGAAATCAATATTTTTATATTTGAGTATATTTATCGAACTATCTTTACTTTTTATTGGGTAAATTTTGATAATTTTGCAATTTAAATCTATGGCTTCATTAAGATCTTTTAAATTATTAATTCCAGGAATTAATAAATAATTTTTTGACTGCGCATAATTGAGAAGATCTTTATCCCAAAATTTCATCATCGAAAAATTTAATCCAATTTTTAAAGAATCTTCTATTGATTGCTTATTAACTATGGAGGCAGAGCCTAAATTAATTCTTGGATATTTAATTTTGATATCGGATACAAAATCGAACCAATTTTCGTTGTTAGACCAACTTATTTCAATATTCTTTAATCCTAATTCTACTAAGTTTTCTAATTCTTCAAAAAATGAATTTCTAATAGAGGTATTTGAGTAAATATTATCTTCAGGTTTTATGAGTAAAAAAAAAGATTCAATTTTCAGGTTCTCCGAAAAAGAATCTTCTTTATTATTCATTAAAAATTTAAAATTCCGCGTTAAATATAGTTTGCGACTTTTACTTCTGAGCGGTTGAGCAAGTCTTGGATATCTTCAGTATCTATAGTTTCTCTTTCAATAAGCATTTGGGCCATTTCGTCGAGTACAGTTCTATTATCTGTTAAAACTTGTGTCGCTCTCTTATATGCGACATCAACAAGTTCTGAAACCTCAACATCTATAGTAGCAGCAGTATCTTCAGAGAAGTCTCTTGTAGAACTCATATCTCTTCCAAGAAACATTCCACCTTGAGATTGACCGAGAGCGACTGGACCTATTTTGTCACTCATACCGAATTTAGTGATCATTTGTCTTGCTACATTGGCAACTTGTTGTAAATCATTTGAAGCTCCAGTTGTAACTTCTTCTTCTCCATAGACTATTTCTTCAGCAACTCTTCCACCAAGAGCTACAGCCATTTGATTTTGAAGGTAGGAACGAGAGTAAAGACCAGATTCCATTCTTTCTTCACTTGGAGTAAAGAAGGTTAGACCTCCAGCTTGACCTCTTGGAATGATTGAAACTTTTGCTACTGGATCATAATCAGGCATTAATGCTCCAACGAGTGCATGACCAGCTTCGTGGTAAGCAACTAACTCTTTTTTCTTATCACTGATGACTCTATCTTTCTTTTCTGGGCCAGCCATAACTCTTTCAATGGCATCACCGACTTCATCGTTACTTACTTTATCTAAATCTTTTCTAGCTGCTAGTATTGCTGCTTCATTTAAAAGATTAGCTAAATCTGCACCAGTAAATCCTGGTGTTCTTCTAGCAACTTTATCTAAATCAACGTCTTTTGAAAGAGTTTTATCTTTCGCATGAACATTTAATATCTGTAATCTTCCAGCATAATCTGGTCTATCTACTGTTACCTGTCTATCGAATCTTCCAGGGCGCATTAAAGCTGAATCTAAGACATCTGGTCTGTTGGTGGCAGCAACTATTATTATTCCTGAATTACCTTCGAAACCATCCATTTCGGTTAGGAGTTGATTTAATGTTTGTTCTCTTTCATCATTTCCTCCGCCCATACCAGCACCTCTTTGTCTTCCAACTGCATCTATTTCGTCAATAAAAACGATACAGGGCGCATTCTTTTTAGCTTGTTCAAAAAGATCTCTAACTCTGCTAGCTCCAACTCCTACAAACATCTCTACAAATTCTGAACCAGATATAGAGAAAAAAGGTACACCTGCTTCTCCAGCAACTGCTTTTGCTAACAATGTTTTTCCTGTACCAGGAGGGCCAACAAGAAGAACTCCTTTAGGAATTTTTGCTCCGACTGCAGTAAATCTATCTGGGCTCTTAAGAAAATCTACAACTTCTGTAAGTTCTAATTTTGCACCTTCAACACCAGCAACATCTGAGAAGGTTACTTTTGTAGATGGTTCCATTTGTAGTCTAGCTTTGCTCTTGCCAAAACTCATGGCAGGATTACCACCTCCAGCATTACCACTTTGGGATCTTCTGAAAAGAAAAAATAGGCCTCCAATCAAAAGTACTGGGAAAATTAAGCTACTTAAAGCCTGTTGCCATGGATTAGCTAATTTTGTAGGAGTTACAGCTATATCTACATTATTCTCAGTAAGTATTTTTAATAAATCTTTGTCAGGGGCTAAATTGACCTCAGACCTGCTTCCATCATTTTCTACAACTTGAGCTGTAGCATTATCTGGAGATATTAAGACCCTACTGATTTCTTTATCTTGAACTGCCTCTATAAAATCACTATATCTCAAGGTCTTTGTAGAACTTTCAGTATTTGGCTTATCAAAAACTGAAGTACCAATGAAAATTACAGTAATAACAGCTAGGACATAAAGTCCTACGTTTCTCCAACGTTTGTTCACGATAAAAATTCTTTAATAAATCTATAATACTAATAATAAAACATTATTAAGAGCGTCTTAGAACATCTACTACACTTTTGAATGCAAACCATTCAGGAATTGGTTCGCCATTCCTTAATTTCTTTCTAAATTCAGTACCACTAAGTTTCATAATTTCATAATCAAATTCTTTGGCTTCTTCAGCTGTTATATATCCTTTTTCCTTCGTATAAACTAAATTTTTTGAAGGAACAGTTTGCATCATCAATTCATCTGCACACTTTTTAGCAAAATTTTGGGCGTCATATGGACCATAAAAATCTTCACCAGTTGATGAAGACTTACAACCAGCCATATCTCTACCAATAATAAAGTGGGTGCAGCCATAATTTCTTCTGATTATCATATGTTGAAGAGCTTCTCTTGGTCCTGCCATATGCATTGAATAAGGTAAAAAAGCCCATTTTATTCTTTCATCAGATATCTCCTCTTCTAATTCTTTATAAGTCAAATATCTAACTTTTCCAGGGATATCATCTTGTTGAGTTGGTCCACAAGTTGGATGAACTAAAACAACTGAATTAGAGGAGACATTATCTGAAAGTAAGGCATTAGTAAATAATTCATAATGTGCTCTATGAATTGGATTTCTGCATTGAAATGCAACTACATCAAAATTTGATGGCAGTGTAGATCTAACTTCTTCTGGAGTTTTGCAGGGGAATTCTCTAATTGGCAGTTCGAAACCATGAACTCTTCCTCCTATATAAAATCTCCCTCTCTCGTTAAAAATCATCTTAACAGCAGGATGATCTAAAGAATTAGTACCATAACAAAGTTCAGCTTCTAAGGATTTGTCAGGCTCCCACTTAGAGCTAACTTCTAAAACTGCTATTTTTTGTTTTTTATAAGTAAGCAATATTGTCTCTCCAGCTTTTACTTTTTCATTATTTGAATCAAATACAATAGGCAAGCCAAAAAGCAACCCGTTTGTGTTTCTATTATTTTTAATTACCGAATTGTAGTTATTTTCATCCATAAAACCTTCCAATGGAGAAAAAGCTCCAACCATCAAAAGTTCTACATCGCATGCATTTCTCTCGCTACATTCAAACTCATAAGTAGCTTTAGAGATAAGATCATTTTTAAGTTTTTTATCTTTGATAATTAAATTTTTTAGTTCCCCTCCATAAGGAGGTATTAGTCCATTAGTATCTGTTTTAGTTTTTTGTTGTAATTCCATTTTTTAAATTGATAAAGAAAAATTTTGAAAAAAAAAAAGGGGTTTAACCCCCTTTTTCTCTTGATTAGGATTTATGCCTTTCTTCCGTAAAGCTCCCCAATTATTTTTACATCAAGTGGATCCTTTGAACCCATATCTGTATCTGAAGGTTGGACAGCTTCAAAAGTGCCAGCAAATTCATCTGTGTCAGAATCTACATTGTTGATTGAAAGAGTAATAACGCCAGTACCATTTACATCAACTTTAATATTCTCTTTTGCAAGTTCTTCGTCATCTCCTCCTAACGCAACTAAACCTTGAGCATATTCAACACCAGTATTTTTAGCTCTTGCCTTAGGATCTAGAAAGTCACCAGTTCTGTAGTTAGGTGTAAATGTTGAACCACTAACCTCAGTGCCTGGCTCAATAGATGAAGGTAAATCAGCCGTAAGATCTTTTGCTGAGAATGCAAATGGCACCTCTAAACCTCCAGGAGTTAATACAGTAATAAGTTGAAAATCAATACCACCCTTTTCAGTGAAAGTTCCTGAATCTATATCTCCATAAACTTCTGTCACTGTGGTGTTATTTCTAGGACTGATAATTTTTGTAGAAACAAATTCTGCAGCTTTTCTTTTTGTCCCTGGCACTTTTACATAAACTTCTGTTGGATGCATGCATATTCCTTTGAGGCTATCTCCATTCCCTAGAGATATTGATCCGACAAGAGATGAGTCTAATGTAGGGCAATCATTAGCTTTTCCTGTGTTCACAACATCTGTGAATTGTGCATTTCCTCTTTCAGAAAAAGCAAATGTTTTAAAAGGTACGAAAGCAAAAGTTATACAAATTGAAATAACAAAAGCTAAGAAAGAACGAATTCTCATAATTAAAGTTGCAGTAAAGTTCTGTGACGATAGATTAAAGGTCATCTAATAAGTTCAGTACGGATATTACAAGGGAAAGGACCATAAAAGATAGGACTATTAAATCCTCGAAACAACCCGTAGCTTTTTAGATTTTAAAAAACTGGAATTATTTTAAGCTATCACATTATTTTTAATGATTAAGATTACAAAAAAATACAAATTAATAAATTTTTTTTTATTTTTTTAATGAAATAATTTGGGTTATTAATTTATTTGCTAAATCAATTTTTGATGTTTTGTTTATGTAGTGTTCCATATTGTTAGTATCGAATAGCCAACCTTCATTTTGTGCCAAAAAACCAAATCCTTGGCCCTCAAGATCAATTGGATTTGCGAATAGATAATCACAACCCTTTTGGATAATCTTTTCTTTAATTTTCATTCGTGCTTCTTTGATAGATCCTGTAAAAGCACAAAAGCCTACAAAAACTTGGTTATCTTTTTTCGATTTACTAATTGTCTTTAAAATATCTGGGACTAGCTCAAAGTTTTGATTCAAATAAGCATTAATTTGATTTTTTGGAATTTTAGCTGAAGTATCAGATGTTATCTTGAAATCAGATACTGCTGCATTCATGAAAAAATAATTGCAATTTGATATTTCATTATTAAGTGCCCTAATTAGATCAACACTAGTTTCAATTTCATATCTTTTTATTCCATCAGTAAGATTCTTATCGATTTTTAGAGGCCCATGAACATATTTTACTTTTGCTCCTCTGAACCTCGCAACTTGAGAAAGAAGTAGGCCCATAGTTCCAGAACTTTTGTTAGTAATGTTTCTTGCCGCGTCAATTTTCTCTGAGGTACACCCTCCAGTTATTAAAATTTCTTTATTAAGTAAATCCTTGCGATATTCATTTTGTTTGTATAAAGCTATAAATTCAAGAGCTAATTGGATTAGATCATTTGGAGGTATCTTACCGATGCCAATAGCATCACATGCCAAGAGACCTTCACTTGGTTGCAAAGACAAAACATTTTCGTAATTCTGTAAATTCTCATAATTTTTTTGGACAGCTTTATTTAGCCACATTTGTGTATTCATTGCTGGTGCAACAATAATTGGCTTTATATTTGCTATTAAGATGCTTGGGATCAATCCCTCAGCATTTCCAGTTACCCATTTTGCTAATGTTGTCGCTGTTAAAGGGGCGATGATTAAAATATCAGCCCAATTACCTAGTTCTATGTGAAGAGGTGTTGACTGACTATCAGACCATTGATCATTTTCTAAAATGCACCGGTTTCTGCTTAAGATCGAAAGAGAAAGCGGCTTTATTAATTTTTCTGCATTTTTTGATAAAACGCATCTTACTTCATAATTTTCTTTCGCTAATTGGCTTACTAATAATGGAATTCTCACAGCCGCGATACTCCCAGTTATTAATAAAAGAACCTTTATTTTGGAGTCCTTAGTTTTAGTTTTCATCGAAAGGTTCCTGATCGAGGAGATGGGTATAATTAGTTGTTAATTCAGGTCTATTGATTGCTAGAGCCCTCAGTAAGTGCCAGTCTTTTAACCCATCAAATGGAGTATTATAATTATCTTCCTCTAGCCTTTTAGCAAGCTCAAGGGTCATTTCTTCATCAAAAGAATTTAATAGTTCCTCACTTATTTTACTTTCAGAAATAAATTTCATATTGAGTAAAGTCAATATACTCTAATAATAAAGCCTCGAGTAATTTTTTAAAATTGATATAAGAATTAAGTACATATTTTCTTGGATATTATAATTTTCAATTTTCATAATCTTTTCAAATTGTTGTTAGGTCATTTATCTTCATTCTCAGTTATAAATATGCAAACTCTCCTTTTCAAAAATATTCTTTCTTAATATGACCGTGTAATATTTTACATCATGTCGCAAACCAAAAGAGAGCAAGTCATTAGTCACATTCGCTATTTAAGGCAAGAGCTTAGAGAAATGCATTTAGGAATAAAAGAAGATGACCTTTTTCCTGATCCAGGCGAATTAAGAGGATTAATGGCTCAGTTCGAAGCATTACTTGAATTAATAGAAGGAAATACTAAAATTCAATCAAATTCTGAAGCGGCTTAGTTTAATGCAAAATGGTTGTTAAACCTCAAAAGACAAAATTTCAGCTAAAAATTGTGGAAAATATTCAGACATTAAGTATTTGGGCTAATAATCCATGGAGAAGATATTCAATATCATTGATCACTCTTTTAATCGGCTACTTTTTTGGAAGTTCTCTTGGTATGGTAAGTGCTGTTGTTGAACTAATGGACCCTATAGCCGCTTTTTTAGCAGTAATTTTTATTGAGTTTTTAATAGTTCTAAGAAGAAATTTTAGATTTGAAAGGAACAAGAAATTTTTACTACTTTTATTAGATTCTTTAAGATTGGGATTATTTTATGGTTTCTTTACTGAAAGTCTTAAGTTGCTATAAATTTACTTGTTGTGTTTTTGTAATAGATAAAGCAAAGCCATTCTTATAGGGATACCATTTGCAACTTGATTATTAATTAAGCAATTAGGATATCGATCTACCACTTTGCTACTTATTTCAATATCTCTGTTAATGGGACCAGGATGTAAAATTGGAATTTCTTTATTATTTAAAGATAATTTCTCTAGGGTTAAGCCATAATCCAAACTATATGAATCAATGCTACTTAGTAAATTTTCCATCATTCTCTCTTTCTGGAGTCTTAAAACAATAATCGCATCTGCAATTTTTATTGATTCTTCCAATGATCTAGAAATTGTTATGGAACCTCTTGATTTAACAGGATCTTCTGTTTGATTTGGTGCGGGGGTTTTTAAAAAATTGATAAATTCATCAGGTATTAATGTCTGAGGACCACATAAGATGATATCGGCGCCGAATGCACTTAAAGCCCAAAGATTTGACCTGGCAACCCTTGAATGATTAACGTCTCCAATTATTAAAATTTTTTTGGAATTTAAAACCTCTGGATTCAGTGTTTTTTGGGAAAAGAATTTTATCAATGTATAAATGTCAAGCAATCCTTGGCTGGGGTGACTATGTAATCCATCCCCCGCATTAAGAACCGAAGTCTTGGAATTTATTGCATCAAGTTTTTTTGCGATCTCAAAGGTTATGTAACTTGATGAATGTCTGATAACTAATGTATCCGCCCCCATAGCAGAATAAGTTATGGCTGTATCAATTATTGTTTCGCCTTTTGTTAAAGAGCTGGAGGATGGCGCAAACGTTTGGACATCAGCAGAAAGTCTTTTTGCTGCGAGCTCAAAACTATTTTTTGTTCTAGTACTAGCTTCAAAAAATAAAGAAGTTACCAAAGTCCCTTGTAAGGCCGGTATCTTTTTTGTTCCTGCATTCTTTAGTGCATCAAATCTATTAGCTAATTCAAATACTGACTCATAATCTTTAATTGAAAAATTAGCTAGTGTGTGGATATGTTTATGTGGCCAAATTTGCATTACGCTTAAAAAGATAAATGATTATTGAAATTTAGGTGTTCTGTCACCTTTTAATCTTTTACTTACACTCCTACTATTTTTGAGATACCAACGCCATTTTATATTTTTTGCCTTTGATATGCCAATTCTCGTAGTTTGAATAAGATCTTTTTCTTCTAGAGTGGAGTCTCGTGGAGAAATCCATAAAGATTTGTTATTTAGAACTTCAAGTGAGTTAAATGAAATGTCTACACTGAATGTTTTAGTTACTAGGCCAGGTCCAGAAGCTAATCTTTCATTTTTATTAGAAATAAAAACTGATCTTATCAAAACACCACTCGCAATATTTTCTTTATCAGTAACTATGTTTAAACAATGATGAATGCCATACGATTTGTAAATATAAAATGTGCCGGGTTTACCAAATAATGATTTGTTTGATTCAGTCATTTTGCGGAAGCCATGACAGGCCTCTTCTTCCTGTGAATAAGCTTCAGTTTCAACAATTACCCCTTTAACTTGATCTATCTCATTATTTTTTTTTATGAGGTGACAGCCTATTAAATCGGGAGCAACAAGTTTAGAGTGCCGACAAAAAAAATTTTTTGGAAATAATTCTTCTTCTATTTTTAAATATCTATCTAATAACATATTTAGCTGAGAAAAATAATTAAGGCTATTAATTGATATTGATTTTCAAAAAGATTTGAATATTTTTTAAATTATTTGAAATTCAAAGGATATTTAAATAAATTGTTCTTAATAAACTATTATTTAATTAAGAAAAATACTAAAGGTATGACAAAAATAACTAAAGAGGAAGTTAAAAAAGTTGCCCATTTAGCGAGATTAGAACTTAACGAGAATGAAATTAATAATCATGCAGAACAATTAGAAAACATATTGGATTACATAAGACAACTCGAAAAAATTGATACAGATGATGTCCCCTGTACTACGAGAGCTATAGAGGTTGTAAATGTATTTAGAAAAGACGAAAAGAAAAATTCTGATTGCAATGAAGAACTTTTAGAATTGGGTCCATCGAGAGAGGATAAATATTTTAAAGTACCAAAAATTATTAATGAATAAGTAAGTTAGTTGCTTCCAATAAATGTTTTATTAACTATCTTTAATAAAAATTTTTTTATTTTAAAGCCTGGATATAAATTTATGATTCTTCGTATTTTTCCCCTCTTTTTGCTATGACTCCTTACGCCTATTAATAAATCATAAATAAAGTTAAAAATGTCTTCTTTACTTTCAAATATCCCAACCCTTTGAGGGGAGCCTTTTTTATCCAATAAAGGCTTAGTTTTTTCATAAGCTATTTTGTATTCAAACCAAGGAATCGAAGGCCAAAGATGATGAATGAGATGGTAATTTTGTCCCATTATCAATAAATTCATAAATCTGCTTGGATAAACTCGAGAATTTATCCATTTATTTCTTGATCGAAATGGCCTATGGGGTAAATAATCAAAAAATATTCCTAAAGTGACTCCCACCATTAATGCTGGGCCGAACCATAAATTGTAAATTAAATTCATAAAATCAAATTTCAAACCTGCCAAGATAATTGTTATGAATATGGATCTTTCAATTCCCCATTGTAGTAATTCGTATCTTCGCCAAAGTTTTCTTTGAAAGAAAAACACTTCATGATAAAAAAATCTTGGAGCAATTAGCCAAATCGGACCAAAAGTACTGACAATATGATCTGGATCATTTTTGGGGTGATTTACGTGAATATGATGTTGTAAATGAACTCTAGTAAAAACTGGGAAGCTAAACCCTAGCAAAATAGCTGAGCCATGGCCCATTGCTTGATTTATCCAAGGAACTGGATGAGCAGCTTTATGACATGCATCATGAATAACAGTACCTTCAATATGTAAAGCTAAAAACGCAGTGCCTACGAGTAACGGTAGAGGCCAAACACCCCTGTACCATTGCCATATGCTAAGAAAAGCAAGAAAATAACCGCCAAAAAATAAACCTAATGTTGGATTCCAAAAACTTGGCGGATCTACGTAATTTTTAATCTCTTTATGCCAATTAAATGTTTTTGATGAATTAGTATTTTTAGTTGTATTTTTACTTGTTAAGTTTGAAATCGTTTCTTTTATTCTTTAAATAATATAACTAATATTTTAAGAGGATTGCATGCAAAAACATAAAAAATTTCTTTTAATAGATTTTCAATTTAATTTTAATGTGTCAAATTAATCATCTTAAGAAAAAAAATTTTTAAAATAAACCTCTTTCAATTATTATTTTATTTGAGCGGTCGTGGCGGAATTGGTAGACGCGCGAGTTTTAGGTACTCGTATCTTCGGGTGTGGGAGTTCAAGTCTCCCCGACCGCACTTAAGGAAATTCTGATAGATAGTTTGCTTATCTATATCAACTCTTATACTTTAAACTAAGTAGACAATTTAATGAATAGTTTGGTATTTTATTTGGGAACTTTTTATATTTTAGTTGGGACCATTTATCTAACTATACCGTTAATATATCTTGAGCTCGGTAAACCAAAAGACTTAATAAGAGCTTTTTTGAATTTATTAATAGGTTTGATATTAATAATTAAAAATAAAACATTTGATCATTCATTTTTTGTAATTTTTCTTTTTTTAACAGTACTAGTTATTTTTTATCTAGTAGAACTTTTTTTATCTAGATGGTACCAATTGACAGATAACGAAAAGAAAAAATTAACCACGTTTTTGGAGTTTAAAAATAACTTTTCGAAGATATTACAATCTATTAATTTGGGAATTGGTGATTTCACGAAACCTTCAAATTTTTTTAATTTTGGTAGTAACAATAAAAATACCACCCAAAAAAAGTGGGTAAGAAATGATAAAAATGATAATATAAAAGTCTGAAATCAATAAATTGGTTATTTGAAACATTCCAAAAAAACTACAGGTCAATTAAGAAAGAATATAATGAATTAGATTTATTTAAATAATTCTTTTGAACACCAATATTTCTTATATAGTCGTATGAAATCTCAAAATAGCAAAGAACAAAAATCAGACTTTTCTTACAAAGAAACTTTAAATTTACTAAAAACTGATTTCTCAATGCGTGCTAACTCAGTTGTAAGAGAACCTGAGATTCAGAATTTTTGGGCTAATAATGATATTGATTTTCAATTAGGTTCAAGTAATTCAGGCGAGATATTTACATTACATGATGGACCTCCTTATGCAAATGGAGCGCTTCATATGGGTCATGCCCTTAATAAAGTTTTAAAAGACATAATCAATAAGTACAAAACCTTGAGAGGATTTAGGGTACATTTCGTACCTGGCTGGGACTGTCATGGATTACCTATTGAATTAAAAGTTCTTCAGAATCTAAAATCTGATGAAAGAAAAAATCTTGACACTCTCAATTTAAGAAAAAAAGCAACAGATTATGCCCATATCCAAATTAATAATCAAAAGGAGGGTTTCAAAAGGTGGGGCATATGGGGAGACTGGAATAACCCTTACTTAACTCTTAAGAAAAGTTATGAATCTGCTCAGATTGGAGTATTTGGGAAAATGTTTTTAAATGGCTATATCTATCGAGGTCTTAAACCTGTGCATTGGAGTCCAAGTTCAAGGACTGCACTTGCAGAAGCAGAATTAGAATACCCCGATGAACATTATTCAAAAAGTATTTATGTTTCACTAAAAATCACTAAAATACCTAAGGAAATTCTATTAAATTTCATCCAAGAAAATCTTAATATCAAAAAAGATTTTTTTCAAAATAATTCTTTCATAACTATTTGGACTACAACTCCTTGGACCATACCTGCTAATGAAGCAGTTGCGGTAAATCCAAAAATAAATTACGTTTTTGCTATCGATGAAGAAGAAATAATTTACCTTTTTGCTAAGGATTTATCTTCTGAAATAAGTAAGAAATTTAATAAAGATTTCAAGGTACTTTTAGAGGTTAAAGGCTCTAAATTGGAAAATATTGAATATCAACATCCCTCTAAGAATAAAAGTTGCAGAATTGTAATTGGAGGCGATTACATTACAACGGAATCAGGGACTGGAATTGTTCATACTGCGCCTGGTCATGGCATAGATGACTTTAATGTAGGCCAAAAATATGATTTACCAATAACATGTGTCGTTGATGAAAAAGGTAACTTTAATGAATATTCTGGTCAATTCAAAGGATCAAATGTTCTTAAAGATGCAAATGATTTAATTATTGAACATTTAAAAGGAAATAATTTGCTCCTATTACAAGAAAATTATAAGCATAGATATCCGTATGATTGGAGAACCAAAAAACCAACTATTTTTAGGGCAACAGAACAATGGTTTGCATCCGTAGATGGTTTTAGATCATCTGCATTAAAGGCAATCGAAGATGTTGAATGGATGCCAAAGACTGGAAAGAAAAGAATTTATTCTATGGTTGTTGGTAGAGGAGATTGGTGTATTTCTAGACAAAGGTCATGGGGAGTCCCTATTCCAGTTTTTTATAAAAAAAATAGTAATGACATTCTCCTTAATAAAGAGATAATTAATCATATTCAAGAACTTTTTAGTGAACATGGAGCAGATATTTGGTGGGATTGGGATGTTAAGAATCTTTTGCCAGAAAATTATTCAAAAGAATCAGATCTATGGAAAAAAGGAACAGATACAATGGATGTTTGGTTCGATTCAGGATCTAGCTGGGCCGCAGTATGTGAACTAAGAAGTGAATTAAAGTATCCTGCAGATCTTTATTTAGAGGGCTCAGATCAACATCGAGGATGGTTCCAGTCTTCTTTGCTAACATCTGTCGCAGTCAATAATAAACCTCCATATAAGAAAGTTTTAACTCATGGTTTTGCACTTGATGAAAACGGAAGGAAAATGAGCAAATCCTTAGGAAATGTTGTTGATCCAAATATAATTATTAATGGAGGTAATAATAAAAAAACTGATCCTGCTTATGGCGCTGATGTTTTAAGGCTATGGGTAAGCTCTGTAGATTATTCAGTAGATGTTCCAATCGGTGCAAATATACTCAAGCAACTTTCAGATGTTTATAGAAAAGTTCGTAATACTGCAAGATATCTTCTAGGTAATATTCATGATTATGATCCTAAAATTGATAGTTTTGAAATTTATCAATTGCCTCTCTTAGATCAATGGATGTTAGGGAGATTAGTTGAGGTTACTGATCAAATATCAAATGCTTATGAAAATTATGAATTTTCAAAATTTTTCCAAATCTTGCAAAGTTTTTGCGTTGTAGATCTATCAAATTTTTATTTGGATATTGCGAAGGATAGGTTATATGTCAGTTCTAAATCACAATTTAGAAGAAGATCTTGCCAGTTCGTCATGTCAAAAGTTGTTGAAAATTTAGCCGTACTTATTTCTCCAGTGCTTTGTCATATGGCTGAAGATATTTGGCAAAATATTCCATATTCTACTAAAGAAAAATCTGTATTTCAAAGAGGATGGCCAGTATTTTCTCAGTCATGGAAAAATCAAATTCTTAATGAGCACATTGCAAATTTAAGAAATTTGAGAGTTGAAATTAACAAGGCTATAGAAGGATGTAGGAACAAACAAATAATTGGATCAGCTTTAGAAACTGAAGTTAATTATTTACCTGAAGAAAAAGTTTTCAAAGATTCACTAACTTGGCTAAAAGAATTTGGCAATCAAGATGTAGATTTATTTGAAGATTGGCTTATAGTCTCAAACTTCCAAGTGGTATCCGATTTGGTGGAGAATTCTCTAATAACTGATAATAAT
>QCPF01000021.1 GCA_003212655.1 Prochlorococcus sp. AG-436-D21
CTGTAATACAAACACATCGAATAAAGCACCTAATCAATTCGATCATAAAGATGCGATTCAAGAAAGATATGGCTCAGCAGCACAAGTAAAAGAAAGTTGTCTTTGTACACCAGTTGGGTTTAATCCCGTTTTACTTGAAGCAATTCCTCAAGAGGTTATAGAAAGAGACTATGGGTGTGGTGATCCAACAAAATATGTTCAAAAAAATGATATAGTCTTAGACCTTGGAAGTGGTAGCGGCAAAAATGCTTTCATTTGTGCCCAAATTGTTGGGAAAGAAGGGAAAGTTATTGGAGTTGATCAGAATCCTGACATGCTTTCTTTATCAAGATTAGCCTCTAAAGAAGTTTCAAAAAATATAGGTTTCAACAATACAGAATTTCTAGAAGGTTCAATTGAAAAACTTGATGAATTAGATAAAGATTTAAATCCATTAATCGCAGATAAATCAGTTGATATTATTTTAAGTAATTGCGTTTTAAACTTGGTAAGTCCAGAATCTAGAAATAACCTTCTAAATAACATAAAAAGAGTTTTAAACGATAATGGAAGAATTGCAATTAGCGATATCGTTTCTAACAAAAAAGTTCCTTTAAGATTGCAAAATGATCATGATTTATGGACAGGATGTATTAGTGGAGCATGGTATGAGCCAGAGTTTATAAGTGATTTTAAAGAACTAGGATTTAAAAATTTAAAATTTGCAGAAAGGAGTGCAGAACCTTGGAAAGTAATTGAGGATATTGAATTTAGAACAGTAACTTTAGTGGGCAATATTTAAAAAAATTCAAGAGTTAAAAATATAAAATAAATTTCCATGAGAAATAATCTAAGAGATCAAATACCCGCATTAAAAAATAAGTATTATTTCAACTATGGCGGTCAAGGACCATTACCAAAATCTTCTCTTGAAGCAATAGTTAAAACTTGGGAAATTATCCAAGATTTAGGACCATTTACCAATGATATGTGGCCTTTTATTTACAAAGAAATATTAACCACAAAAAGAATCATTGCGCAAAAATTAGGTATCAATTCAAAGAATGTAGCTTTTACCGAAAATATCTCTTCCGGAATGATTTTGCCCTTTTGGGGAATAAAAGTAGAAGAGGGAGAAGAGTTGTTAATAAGTGACTGTGAACATCCTGGAGTAGTGGCTGCAAGTCGAGAATTTTGCAGAAGAAATAAATTAATATTCAAAATTTTGCCAATCCAAAAAATTAAAAATCTAAACGACGAAAATATAATTTTAGAGATTTTGAAAAATATAAATTGTAAGACTAAGATCCTTATTATTTCTCATATCTTATGGAACTTTGGATATAAAATTCCTTTAAAACAAATTTCTATCGAATTAAAAAATAATCGAGAAGATTCTTATTTATTTGTTGATGGTGCTCAAACCTTTGGGCACATAAATATTGAAAAAGAAGTTTTTTATTCTGATTTATATTCAATAACTTCTCATAAATGGGCATGTGGACCAGAAGGACTTGGAGCCATTTATGTCTCAGATAGATTTATTCATGAAACAGATCCAACAATAATTGGTTGGAAATCCTTAAAAAAAGAACAAGGCATTTATGAGCCTTCAGATAATCTTTTTCATGATGATGCAAGGAAATTTGAAATAGCTACCTCTTGTATTCCTTTACTTGCTGGGCTCAGGAATTCTTTAGATCTTTTGGATAAAGATTGCCATGAAAAAGAAAAAAACAAAAATATCAAAAAATTAAGTGGAAAACTTTGGGATGAATTAAATCAATCAAAGGGTGTTGAATTAGTTTTAGAAAAAAAATATTTAAATGGGATTGTTAGTTTTAATATCGAAAATATTAAAGATAAGGATAAATTTGTAAAGAAACTTGGAGAAAATAAAATTTGGATTAGAGTTTTAGAAGATCCAAAATGGTTTAGAGCATGCGTACATCAAATGACTACAGAAGCTGAGATTGATTTACTTGCTAGAGAAATAAAAAATTTGACTTAAAGATCTTTTGATAAAAAATTTAGTTTACCAAGGTATCTCCGAGCTGTCCCATGCAATAAATTTTCCTGTAGATTCTGGTGATTGATTTTTAATAATATTGATCAAGAATTGGGAAGATTTTTCTTTACTAAATAATTTATGTTCCGGAACAAATTTATGAAAAGGTCTAGACAAATCAGTATCTACTGTTCCTGGATGAAGCAATGTGATAGTAGCCTTTGGGAAACGTCTAGCCCATTCAATACTTAAAGATTTAAAAAACTGATTTTGCGCAGATTTTGCAGCTCTATATGAATACCATCCTCCAGTTTGATTATCTCCAATGCTACCAACTCTTGCACTTATACTTGCAAAATTAAACTCAACATCTTTTGGTATAAATTCTTCAATCGCTTTCGCTAATAAAATAGGAGAAAAGGCATTTATTGAAAAACTTTCCATCATATTTTTTTTATCAAGATGTTGTAATCTTTTTTCTGGTTGAAGAGAATCAGTATGAAGTCTACCTGTAGCATTAACAACTAGCCTTAATTTTGAAGGATGATTTGATATTTTATTTTTTAACTGCAAAAGGGATTGAGAATCCTCTATATCTAATTCCCAAAAAGGATTAAATTCACTTTTTCTTCCACACAAAACAACATCTAAATCTTTTTCACTTTCATTCAGATCTCTAGCTAGTTGTGTTCCAATTCCACCTGCCCCTACAACTAAGGCTAAGCCTTTCATTTTTTTAAAAATAACTCCATTAATTCTAAGAAACTTTTCTTGTGATTTGCGTAAAGATCTTTCTTATTTGATTAGGAAATTTTATTGAGATTTATTTTTTTCTTTTAATAATTTATAAGCTATTTTTCTATCATCAAAATTAATAACTTTATCATTGAGAATTTGGTAGTCTTCATGTCCTTTTCCTGCAATTAAAACAATATCTTTCTTATTGGCAAATTTAATAGATTCATTTATTGCTTTAAATCTATCAATTTCAATTGTTATTTTTTCTCTTTTTTTTATACCCATCAAAATATCATTTACTATCTTTTGGGGTTCTTCTGATCTTGGATTATCTGAAGTTATAAAAAGTTGATCAGAAAACTCTTCAGCTATTGATCCCATTAAAGGCCTTTTACCAAGATCTCGATCTCCGCCACAGCCAAAAACAGTAATAAGTTTCCCCTTACAAAGTTTTTTAATTGATTGCAAAACTTTTTTCAATCCATCAGGCGTGTGGGCATAATCAACAATTACTGTTGGAAGTGATCTTGCAACGTCATCATTATCAATTTCTATTTTCTCCATTCGCCCAGGAGCGCCCGGGAAAGATCGTATTAACTTTGATAGATCTTTTAAAGAAAAATTAAGTTTATACAAAATTGTTATTGCTTGAATCGCATTCATTAAATTAAATTCACCAACAAGTGGAACAAAAAGTTGAATTTTTTCCTTGGGTGTATGAAAAATGCAGGTTGAGCCATTTTCAGTAAATTTTTTATCTGTTACGAAAAAAAAATCATCATTTTCAAATTCACTTTTAGTAATCTTTGTAGACACTAATGAAGATCTTTTTTCAATATCAGACGATAATTTAGATATCCAAGGGTCATCGTGATTTAATACAGAAATTCCATCCTTTTCTATTAAATAAGGTGGGAAAAACAATTTTCTTTTTGTTTGAAAATAAGATTCCATATCTGAGTGATAATCAAGATGATCTTGAGTTAAATTAGTAAAAATAGCCCCCTCAAATTCGCAACCTGATATCCTCTTTTGAGCAATAGAATGAGAACTTACCTCTAATATCGCGAATTCAGATTCTGCCTCAACAGCAGCATTTAATTTCTTTTTGAAGTTTATCGGCGAAATCAGTTGTATGAGAAGCCACTTCTGAGAAGCCAGGCCATCTATTAAATAAGGTCCCAAATAATGCAGTCTTTTTCCCTGATTTTTTTAAAAGATATTCCAATAAGAAAGTAATTGTCGTTTTTCCATTTGTACCAGTAACACCAATAAGTTTAAGTTTTCTTGAAGGCCTATTCCAAAACTCAGCGACAATTTGACCAAAAATATAATCTAAATTATCCTCAATAACCAAAATCCTTTCTCGATCAATAGATCCAATTTTCTCTTTTGCAGCAGACCCAATAATGGCAGCCTCCGCGCCATTTTCAATTGCCTCAATGCAAAATTTTCCTCCATCAACATTTAAACCAGGCATTCCTAAAAATAAAGTTCCTTTTTGTACTTCTTTAGAGTTAAAAGAAATATTATTGATTTCTTGATCGATAAGATTTAACGAAGGAATAATTCCTACCAAATCTAAAAGTTTAAATAATTTTATAGATCTCATATAAAAAATTATTTCTCCAGAATGGTACTAATATTTTTTTGAAACCAATTCTTTAATTGATCATCTTTTAATCTTGGAGAAATGCGAGGCAATTCTATGATCTCCTCGGACCTAATTCTTTCAACTGCAATAACAGGTACTTCATAATCATATCTTTTATATTTATCTTTATATAAATCGACCCTATCAATATCAATTTCTTCAAGCTCCTCTAGATTAGGGAATAACTCATTAAGATTTATTTTTGCCAGTTTGTTTTTTAATGAATCACAAAGGCAACATCCCTGCCTAACAAAAATAAATATTTTCATTCATTTAGTCAGGCACAGGGTCACATCCACAGGGAGTTAAAGGATGACATCTGCTTAATCTTTTTAAAGTTAACCACCCTCCCTTCCAAGGACCATGTCTAGTTATTGCCTCATATCCATAAGAGCTGCAACTTGGAATAAATCTGCATCTTGGTCCAAAAAAAGGAGAAAACCACTTTTGATAAAACGAAATCAAGAAAAGAAGTATAGAAGTAATTGATTTATTAATAGTTTTGAACACTTTAATGATGTAAAATAATATTTCCAGTAGTAATTAGTTTAATTGAATTTAATCAATTATCCAATTTATTGCAATTTTCTATTTAATTTAAAATTATGTCAAGATACCGCGGCCCCAGATTAAGGGTTACGCGTCGCTTGGGAGAACTACCAGGTCTCACCAGGAAAGCTTCAAAGAAGTCTAATCCTCCAGGTCAGCACGGCCAAGCCCGTCGCAAGCGATCAGAATATGCAATTCGTCTAGAAGAAAAGCAGAAACTTAGGTTTAATTATGGAGTTTCTGAAAAACAACTAGTACGCTATGTGAAAAAAGCTAGAGCTCAAGAAGGATCTACAGGTACTAACCTACTAAGACTTTTAGAAAACAGACTTGATAATGTTTGTTTTAGATTAGGTTTTGGAGGTACCATTCCAGGCTCAAGACAATTAGTAAATCATGGCCATGTAACCGTTAATGGAAAGGTTCTTGATATTGCTGGTTATCAATGCAAATCAGGCGATGTAATCGGAATTAAAGAAAACAAAGCAAGCAAAAAACTTGTAGAAGGTAATATAGAATTCCCTGGCTTAGCAAATGTCCCACCTCATCTTGATTTAGACAAGCCTAAATTAACGGGAAAAATAAATGGTAAATGCGATAGAGAGTGGGTGGCTCTTGAAATAAACGAACTACTAGTTGTTGAATATTATTCAAGAAAAGTTTAATACTACTTTTCTTTGGATTATTAAATCTCTCTTTAAAAAAAAGAGAGATTTAATTTAATTCTTATTTTTAAAAATAATGGGAAATAAGGAAAATAATATAGAAAAGCCAGGTGTTAAGACCTTATCTATTCACCATGGGAAAACATTTGCAGAAGAAACTGGATGCGTTATGCCTCCTATTTTTTCTACATCTACTTTCAAACATGGAAATAAAGATAATTTCGACTACACAAGATCAGGCAATCCAAACTTTAGAATTCTAGAAAACATCCTTAAATCAATAGAAGAATCTAAATACTGTACAGTTTTTGGATCTGGAATTAGCGCGGTAACTGCAATTTCATCAACACTGAAATCAGGTGACAAGATACTCTGCGAGTCAAATCTCTATGGTTGTACAGTGAGGATGTTCGAAAAAGTTTTCAAGAAATTTGGACTAGAAGTTTTATACACAGATTTTACAAACGAAAATAACGTCAAAAAGATTTCAAACTTCGAGCCAAACTTGATATGGCTAGAAAGTCCAACTAATCCACTTTTGAAGGTACTCGATATTAAGGCGATTTGTGATGAAGCGAATAAACTCGAAATACCAGTAGTTGTAGACAACACATTTTCTACAGCTCTTATTCAAAAACCATTGGACCTTGGTGCAACACTATCGCTTGTAAGCACCACAAAATTCATTAATGGACATAGTGACGCACTTGGCGGAGCAGTACTTACAAATAATGAGGAATGGAATAGTAAGATGCTTTTCTCTCAAAAAGCTCTAGGGCTTCAACCATCTCCTTTTGATAGTTGGCTCATTACGAGAGGAGTAAAAACTCTTCCTTTAAGAATCGAACAACAAACTAAAAGTGCAGAATTTATTTCTGAAGAATTAGGTAATCATAAAATTATTAGTAAAGTAATTTACCCTTTTAATCAAGAACATCCGCAATTTAATTTAGCAAAATCGCAAATGAAATCTGGAGGTTCAATGATCACCCTAAAATTAAACTTAAATAAAGAGGATACTTTTAAATTTTGCAAATCTCTCAAATATTTCTCTCTAGCAGAAAGCCTTGGAGGAGTTGAAAGTTTAATTTGTCACCCTGCAACGATGACTCATGCTTCTGTTGATGACAAAACAAAAAATCTACTAGGGATAGATGATGCTCTTGTCAGATTATCAATTGGATGTGAAGATACAGACGATTTAATCTCGGACATTTTATTTGCTTTAAATAAATTCTGAAAATTGAGAGATTTACTTAAAAAACCTATATGGAAAAATTTAGAGTTGGGATATGCAATTCCTGATAGTATTCATGCTGTTTCTGTAGCATTACCAACTTGGAATGATGTAATAAATTACGAGGAAAAAGATCAAGAATGCATAAATTTATTGAAGTCCATTTACCCACGATTCGGGCTAAACCCCATAGTGAAAAGATTATGCGAAAAAGTAAAAAAACAAAATTACTACAACAATAAAAGTATCTGGCCATATCCGAATGAAAGAATAGCTTTTAAAGCTAAAAAATACATTGATAGAAATACTTCTGAACAATTCTCGTTAATAGAAAAAAGAAATAATTTAGCTTTCTTAATAACTGAAAAAGAAGGAAGTATTTATGCAAAATATTTTTGGCAACATACTGGTCTTGGTCTATCTTCAAGAGCTGCCGCTATAGAACTAGGTCTTGAAGATTGCCCTCCAAAATCTTACGTAAATGAATGTTCTCAAATAATAAAAAATAGAATTTCTAAATCCACAAAAATTGACTCTAATGATATTCACTTAACTTCATCTGGAATGTCTGCATTGCATACATCATTAGAAATCATATATAAATTATTTCCAGCTAAACCAACACTCCAAGTTGGTTTTCCATATGTAGATGTACTTAAATTACCAATGAAAATCTTTCACGGAGCAAAGTTAATTACAGAAGAAAATTGCGCGGATATTGAATTAGAAATCAAAAGAATAAATCCATCAGCATTAATTATTGAACTTCCAAGTAATCCAATGCTCAAATGTGTAAACATTAAAAAAATTTCAAAAATTGCAAAAAAGCTAAATATTCCGTTAATTGTTGACGATACAATTGGTTCGAATTTAAATATAAATTCCATAGAACATGCAGATATAGTTTTTACTTCACTTACAAAAATTTTTTCAGGTAGTGGTGATATTCTTGCCGGTTCATTAATACTAAATCCAAAAAGCAAATGGATTGATCAGTTTAGAAATGCATTAAACGAGATTAATATGCCAATACTTTCCGATGGAGATATAGTTTATCTAGAGAAAGTTAGTAGAGATGTAAATCAAAGAGTTTTTGAACAAAATAAAGCATGTTTAGAATTAAAAAAAAGATTAGAGACTCATAGCGAGATTAAAAATATTTTCCATCCTGAAAATTGTCCAAATTTTAATTCTTTACTTACTTCTAATGGGGGATACGGCTGCTTATTATCATTTGAATTAAATGGAGGATTGAACAAAGCTAAAAAATTTTATGATTCTCTAAAAGTATCTAAAGGACCTAGTTTAGGTACAAAATTTACTCTAGTTTGTCCTTATGTTTTACTAGCTCATTATGACGAGTTGGATTGGGCTGAAAGTTTTGGTATACCCTCGCACCTTATTAGAGTATCAGTTGGATTAGAAGACCAAGATCAATTATGGAAAACCTTTTCTGAAGCACTAAATAATTTCTAAATTCCTAGTATTTACCGTATAGAAACTCATATACTCTTTTTCTGAATAATAGTTAGTATTAATATATATTTTCTCAATATATAAATGGCAAAAATTTATGAGGACAACAGTTTTGCTATTGGAAACACTCCATTAGTAAAATTAAAATCAGTTACTAAAAACGCGAAAGCTACAGTACTTGCAAAAATTGAAGGTAGAAACCCCGCTTATAGTGTCAAATGTAGGATCGGCGCAAACATGATCTGGGATGCCGAGAAAAGTGGGAAACTTACAAAAGACAAAACTATTGTTGAGCCAACTTCTGGAAATACAGGCATAGCTCTAGCTTTTACTGCTTCAGCAAGAGGTTATAAACTAATCCTTACAATGCCAGAATCCATGTCAATTGAAAGAAGAAGGGTTATGGCAGTGTTGGGTGCTGAAATTGTTTTAACAGAGGCATCTAAAGGTATGCCTGGAGCAATAGCTAAGGCTAAAGAAATTGCAGAAAGTAATCCTTCTCAATATTTCATGCCAGGTCAATTTGATAATCCAGCAAACCCTGAAATTCATTTCAAAACTACTGGGCCAGAAATCTGGGATGATTGCGATGGTGAAATTGATGTCCTAGTTGCAGGGGTTGGAACTGGCGGCACAATTACAGGAGTTTCAAGATACATTAAGCAAGAGAAGGGTAAGAATATTACTTCTGTAGCTGTAGAACCATCACACAGTCCTGTTATTACACAGACAATGAATGGAGAAGAGGTTAAATCCGGACCACATAAAATCCAAGGAATTGGAGCAGGATTTATTCCTAAAAACCTTGACTTATCAATTGTTGATAAGGTCGAACAAGTAACAAATGACGAATCAATTGAGATGGCTCTTAGGTTAGCTAAAGAGGAGGGTCTATTAGTAGGAATATCTTGTGGGGCTGCCGCTGCTGCCGCTGTTAGATTAGCTGAACAAGATGAATATGCTGGGAAGACAATTGTAGTTGTTCTACCTGATTTAGCAGAGAGGTATTTATCATCAATTATGTTTACTGAAGTTCCAAGCGGAATCATTCAAGAACCAGTCAAAGCCTAAATCTATTTTTTCTCCAGTAGTGAATCTGGTGAAATATACATCGCATCGCCATAAGAGAAGAATCTAAATTTTTCTTTTATGGCTTTTTTATACAGATCTAATAATCTTTCTCTACCAATCATTGCACTTACTAAAAGTAATAATGAACTTTTAGGGAGATGAAAATTAGTTAATAATCCATCAACTACCTTAAATTCATAACCTGGCTTAATTACTAAATCTACGTATTTAGCTATTGGAATAAAGTCATTAATTTCGTGAGAATAACAACTTTCAAGAGCTCTTACGCTAGTTGTACCAATAGCAATTATTTTTCTATCTGTTTTCTTTATTCTTTTTATTTCCTCCACTACTTCCTTATTAACACTTACCCATTCTTTATGAAGTTTTAAGTTACTTAGATCTTCTTGACTAATTGGTTTGAATGTTCCATATCCCACATGCAAAGTTATGGGTAAAATTATTACTCCTTTTTTTTTTAGATTGGAAATAAGACTTTTGCTTAAGTGTAAACCAGCAGTTGGCGCAGCAACGGCCCCTGGATTAGTTGCGTACTCAGTTTGATAACTATTCTCATGAAAAGATTCTTCTTCGGTATTTTTTATATAAGGCGGGAGAGGGATTTTCCCGTATTTATCAAGAAGATCATTCATTGAATTGAGATCAGTTATATTTTCAGGAAATTTAATAAATCTCCCTCCAGTTTCTTCATCAACCCCATCAACCATCAAATTAATTTCTTGTGCAGAAGGAGATTTTAATATTATTTTTCTATTTATTTTTAACTTTTTCGCTGGCTTTGCCAAGCATAACCAAACACATTCATGGGATCTTTCTAAGACTAATAATTCGACTAACGTCCCATTTTCTAATTCAACCTTTAACCTTGCCTTCATTACTTTAGTATTATTTACAACTACAAGATCGCCTTCTCTAAATTCATCTAAAAGATTCTTGGTAAATTTATTAGTTAAGCAGTTTTCTTCTAAAACACTATTTCTAACTATCATCAATCTTGATTCATGCCTAATTGCAGAAGGTTTACTAGCAATTAATGAAGGATCAAGTAAATAATCATAAGATTCAAGACTATAATCTCTTTCTTCTATATTAGTTTGAGAAATCAATTAAATTTAAGATACAAGTGTCTCTGGCTCATTTTCAATCAGGTTAGCCAAGTCTTTCAAGAATGAAGCACCATCGGCTCCATAGATCACTCTGTGATCAGCTGTAAGATTTACTTGCATTATTTTTTTAACAGATATTGAACCATCACTATTAGCTACTACGGTTGGTTTCGATGATGCTATCGCTAAGATCGCACCGGTCCCTGGGGGTAGTATTGCGTCAAATCTATCAACACCAAACATACCAAGGTTAGATAAGGTAAATGTTCCCGTTGAGTATTCATCTGGTTCTAATTGTTTTGATCTCGATCTTTTTACGAGATCTTTCCATTCTCTAGATAATTCAAACAAATCAGTATTACATGGTTCTTTTAATACTGGGGTTATTAATCCACCATCTTCCATTGCAACAGCAACCGCAATATTTATATTTTCTGGATAAGAAATTCCATTTTCTGAAAAGCTTGAGTTAACTTGAGGATGTTTCTTTAGTGTCTTTGCAACTGCCTTTACAAGTAAAGCAGTCATAGTAACTCCGTTCTGTTTTACCTTTTTGTAGAAATTATCTAATTTATCTGTATTGATAGAGTAACCCACCCTAAAACATGGAACATCTAAACTAGATTCCATATTTTTATTTACCGCTTTTTGAAGAGTATTAAATTGAACTGTTTCTCCGGGATTACCAAAACTATTTCCTGAAGTTTCTGGTTTACTTTCAACTCCCAAATTTGCACCAGGCATACTTGCAGGAGAACCACCTTCACCTATCCATGGTATAGAGACTGGTTGGCCATTAGCTTTTAAAATATCGTCGGCTTGAATCCTTCCGTGAGGTCCGGATCCATGAACCTTTGCTAAATCAACGCCCATCTGAGAGGCAAGTTTTTTAGCTCTTGGAGATGCAATCACCCTCGAAGAAACATTACTCGTAGCAGCATTTATTTGATCACTATTAAAAGATGAGGCTGCCTTTTCACTCATTAATACAACTTCTTTTTCTTGTTTTTCAACAATTTCACTTTGAATCACAGGTTTTTCTTCAGTTTTATTGCTTACCAATTCAAGTTGATCCGAACTAGAAACTTCGGGTTGTTTCCCTTTATTTTGTTCTTGAACAGAAGCTATCTCATCCTCATTTTCTACAATAAGACCGATAGTCTCTCCTACTGGTGCAGTGCTGCCAGCAGGCATTAAAACAGCCGCAAGATATCCATCTTGAAAAGATTCAACATCCATATCTGCCTTGTCAGATTCAACAACCAAGACAGATTCACCTCTTTCAACTTTATCTCCTGGATTTTTCAACCATTCCACAATCTTGCCCTCTGTCATAGTAGAACTCAAGGCAGGCATGAATATTTCGTGAGACATAAGAAAACTGTTATTGCATAAGTTTTAAGGGATTTCTACCAAACTTCCTAAAGTTTTTATGGTTAAGAACCCTTTAAGCTCTTGTTTTATTATACGAAATCATGTTCACAGTGGGAACTCTTAAAACTTAAGAAAGTAATAATTTAGATCGATTAGAATTTAAAACTTGTCGAAATTAAGATTTACTTATATGTATCAAAAATACTAAATCTTCTCTTTAATTATTATCTATAGATTGAATAACTCCATCCTTAACCGTAATCGATACTTGCATTTTTTCAATAAGATTGTCTCCCACAGTGACATCACAGAAACTATCTACTTGCCCTTGATCAACAATTTCGTCCATTTTTAATTCGCGAACTTGACTCTGTTGTTGAAGAAGATTTCTTTTTTGTTCTTCAATTTCATTTCGTTTTGCTGCGACTTGTTGTTGCACCTGACTAACCTGTTCTTGAACTCTTGGATCTAGGGGATTAACCGATTGGGATCTAATATTATTTACTATTTGCTGCCCCTCTTGCTCCAGTTGCGATAATTGCTGATCAATGTTTGAAATTGCTTTACTTAATTCTTTTTCAGCATCTTCCTTCCAATTTGGTGTAACTACAGCTTTAATAGCTATTGAGCGCTTTATAGATATTGAGTTTTTTGTTTCCATAAAAAATTAAATTACCTTTTCAATATAGATAGAACAAATCAAATTTTCTTACTAAATTTGTTTTCATACATATTTTCTATTTGTGATGAATACTTTTTTTCTATTTCTTTTCTTTTTTGTTTAAGAGTTTGTGTTAATAACCCATTTTCTAGAGTAAAGGCATCAACAAAATAACAATCTAATATTTGTTCTTCTGATCTTGCTCCTAATCGACTTTTAAGCAAATTATTAATTTGTGATTTGAAAAATGTACCAATTTTCTTATTCAGGTTTAATTTTGAAAGGTCTTCTTCCAAAAACTTGCTTTTAACCAATTCGACATTAGGAACTACGAGAGCTGTTAAACATTTCTTATCTTGTCCTACTAATTGAATCTGATTAATAAATTCAGAACTAAGAATTTCAGTCTCTAGGGGATTCGGTTCTATATTTTCACCACTTGATAGCACTATTGTATCCTTGGCTCTTCCGGTTATAAAGAGAGAGCCATTTGGTATTAGAAAACCTAAATCACCAGTATCAAACCAACCATCCTTGGATAAAACATCATTTGTAGCCATTTCATTATTAAGATAACCTTTCATTACTTGCGGCCCCCTAACAAGAATTTTCCCGACTTCTCTGAACTTCAGAATCTTTTTTTTATCATCATTCACTATTTTGATTTCAGTAAATGAAAGAGGCTGCCCAGATGATCCTCTAACATTTAACTCTCTTCTCCTACAAGTTAATACTGGACTAGTTTCTGTGAGGCCATATCCCACCAAAACATCTACACCTAAAGATTCAAAAAAAAGATCTACATGTTCTGGCAATGCCCCTCCACCGTTGATGGGAAATTTCAGTTTTTCTCCGCATAGTTGTCTAAGAATATTCGGCCATAAAAAAATAGTAGACAATTTATGTAAAGGATATCGACCTATAACAGAACCCAGTAAGGGGATTTTTGATTTAAAAGTTATTTGATTTATATCTATATTTCTTATCTTTCTAAGACTTCTTTTAAAAACCGAACTATTACTTATCAAAAACTTAATAAGTTTTTGCTTTTTGGAAGGCATTTTTTTCAAAGCCTGAAAAAAACCATCATGTATTGCTTCCCATAGTCTCGGTACAGTAGCCATGACAACAGGTTTTATTTGTGTAATATCATCTTTAAGAAATTTTGGAATTGTATAGTATTGAGAACAGCCGCATGAAAAAAAGAAGTATTCAGCACTTCTCTCATAAGAATGCCAGATAGGCAAAACGCTTAATACAGAGGTCCCTGGTTCTGGATCAGCGATATAGGCTAAATTGATTATTTGATGTAAAAAATTTGCATGAGTCAAAGGTACACCTTTAGGTTTTCCGGTCGTCCCAGAAGTGTAAAGAATAGTAGCGACGTCATCAATTTCTGGATTTAATTTTTCAAGATTATTATTTTGTGAATTTTCTTTTTCTACTGAACTTATGAATGTACTCCAACTTATTAAACTTTCAAATTGTTCATCTTCTAAATTGATTATAAATTTGAGTCTTTTTTTTAATTCTTCTTTGTTGTTTAACTTTAGCCAAATTTCCTTAGATTGAACTATTAGGCCTACTGAATTAGAGTGCCCAATAATATAGTCTAATTCTACTGAAGGAGAATTAATACCTCTCACTGCATTTATAGCTCCTAAACGCATTAAGCCTTGATCTACTGCTAGCCATCTTGGAGAATTTTCAGATATTACAGTAACTACATCCCCCTTTTTTAAACCATAATTTTCGAAAGAAAAAGAGACTTTTGTTATTAAATCAGCTAGC
>QCPF01000022.1 GCA_003212655.1 Prochlorococcus sp. AG-436-D21
AGGATCTTCATTCTAGATTTTATTTATTGATTTTATATATTTAAAAATAAATTTTGAATTTTTACGGTCTAATTGGATCAAGTGATCTAGGGAGCATTCCCTTTAGATCCATAAATATAGAATTTTCATTTGCAAGTCTCATATAATCATTTTCAGAAAGATCTTTAAAATAGCTATGATTTACAGCTCCAATAATCACTTCAAATTTCTCATCATTTGGTAATTCATTAATACAATTAATTGATTTATCTATTTCATTTGAATTTAATTGAGAATAAGGATCGCAAACTAAAATTTCTAATTTGTATTTTTGTAAAATCTTTATAAATTCAAGAACTTTTGAATTTCTCATATCAGGACAATTTTCTTTAAATGTAATGCCTAAAATAAGAACCTTGGCATTATTAATCACACCTTTTTGTACCATCTTAAGAATTAAATCTTTTGCAATAACAGAAGGCATGCCATCATTAATTCTTCTTCCAGCCAATACAAGTTGCGGGTGATAACCTAGTGCTTCTGCTTTGAAGGTTAGATAGTAAGGGTCTACTCCTATACAATGTCCTCCAACTAAACCTGGTTTAAAACTCAAGAAATTCCATTTAGTTTCTGCTGCCTCTAGAACCTCTAAGGTATCAATATTTGCTTTTCTGAATATTATAGAAAATTCATTAATCAAAGCAATATTTAAATCTCTTTGCGTATTTTCTATAACTTTTGCAGCTTCTGCAACTTTTATGCTTGAAGCTTTGTGTGTTCCTGCAGAAATAAAAGAAGAATAGAAATCATTTATCCACGAGGCCACCCTAGGATTACTTCCACTAGTTACTTTAATTATTTTTGAGAGCGAATGTTTTTTATCTCCGGGATTTACTCTTTCAGGACTATATCCGCAAAAGAAACCTTTACCCTCCTTTTCAAAATTAAAAATCAATTTAGAATTATTCTCTAGAATAGGGATACAAATTTCTTCTGTCGCGCCAGGATAAACAGTGCTTTCATAAATAATTATTGGATTTTTAAGCGTCTTTTTTCTCTTTGCAAGAACTTTGCCAACAATTCTCGATGCACTCTCTAAAAAAGAAAAATCAGGTCTTTTAATTAAATCAATAGGAGTTGGAACTGTGACTATGTAAATATCAGCATCCTCTAAATCCTTTTCATAATTTGTATAGGTAATCTTTAATTCTTTTTTTAATAATTCAGTAGATACCTCATTGGTATGATCTATTCCTTTTTTTAAATCATTTATTCTTTGTTCATTTAAATCAAAACCAACAACTTGCCGATCCAACTTCTTTTTTGTCTTTTCGCAAACATCACATTTTGCGATCTCTAAAGCTAATGGTAGACCTACATATCCAAGACCAATAATAGCAACCTTTGTAGTGATTAAACTTGGCAAGCTTGCATTGGTCATGAGATTCCTCCAAATTGAACATTGTAATGTTCAAGGTACCATTCAACGAATTTTTTTACTCCTTCTTTAATTGAAGTGCTTGGCTTAAAGCCTATCCATTCATCAAGAAGCTTAGTGTCCGCAGAAGTCGCTTTAACATCTCCAGGTTGCATCTCTTTAAAGTTTATTTTTGCTTTAATCCCTAAAGAATCTTCTATTTCTCTTATATAGTCCATCAAAGGTGTTGGTCTCGAATTCCCTATATTAAATATTTTATACGGAGACCAACTAATACTGGGATTTGGCTTTAAAAAATCAAATGAATCATTATTTTCAGGTCTTCTATTTATAATTTTATAAATACTTTCAATAATATCATCTATATAGGTAAAATCTCTTATCATTTTCCCATAATTAAATACATTGATAGGCTCATTGCAAATAATGGATTTTGTAAATAAAAACAAGGCCATATCAGGTCTCCCCCAAGGGCCATATACAGTGAAAAATCTTAGTCCTGTCGTAGGTAGATTATAAAGATGGCTGTATGTATGAGCCATTAATTCATTTGATTTTTTTGTCGCCGCATATAAACTAACAGGATGATCTACATTATCTTTTTCAGAAAAAGGCATATTCTTGTTACCACCATATACTGAACTACTACTGGCATAGATTAAATGTGATGTTTTATTCTTTCTGCAATTCTCTAAGATATTTCCAAAACCTACGAGATTTGACTGAATATAAGCAGATGGATTTTCAATAGAATATCTAACACCTGCTTGTGCAGCTAAATTTATTACTATTTCAGGAGGGCCTCCTTCAAAATCTTTATTAGAGCTATCTTTACCTGAAAAAGCTTTTTCTAAATCATTATTAGAAATTAAGTCACATTTAAAAAGTGTAAAAGGTGTTTTAAATTCTGAAGAAATTTTGTTTAGCTCATTAATTCTTGAAATTTTAAGATTAACATCATAATAATTGTTAAGGTTATCGTATCCAATTACTGGTATGCCTTGATTTAGTAACTTTTTAGCCAAATGAAAACCTATAAATCCCCCAGCACCAGTGATTAAAATACTCATTAAATTTATTTAAATATATTTATATATATGGCTTCAATATTATCATCATCCAAGTGAGTTATTTATTTTAAAGCAAAATGTTTTGATTAAATTTGTTCAAAAGATATTTTTGTTATGTATTAGATATATTTTGATCAGCTATATTTTTCATCCCTGCAAGAAGTATCCAAAATAACAAGCTTATTCTTAAATCATAATATTGAATATCTAATAGATTCGAAAGCACTATTATCATCCCTGATGAAAACCAAGCTTTTTCATGAAAATTATCTTTCAATGAAACAGTATCATTGGAATTAACTTTAAAGAAAATATTTTTAAAACTTTTGAAAATAATTAATAAAATTAGGGAAGCTAATATTAAGCTGCTTAACAACCCATATTGTATTGAAAATTCTAAAAAAAGATTATGTGAATGACCAAAGAAAGTCTCATTTCTTGTATTCCATATTTGGGAGAAACCATTACCACCCCATCCCAATAAGGGCCTTTCAATAATATAAGTAATAGAATTCAGGTATATATTAACTCTAGGATCATCAAAAATTGATGTCAGATTTAAATTATATAAATATTGATTGTAATTTATAAAAAATTTAGAAAAATAAATTAAAAGAAAGAACACAGAAATACCAAACAATATAGTTTTTACTTTAAAGTTTTTTATTAAAAAAATAAAACCTATTAAAGAGCAAAACAAGGCGTTCCTTGATGTCGTAAGAAAAATTCCAAAAGATAGAGAAAAACATATTATTGATGATGGTATTAAAAGTTGAATTTTATTAGCGCAATTCTTTAAATTAATTACTGCAAAAGGTAGACATGTTGCTAAAACACAACCTGCATAATTTGGATTATTAAAAACTCCAGTCATTCCAGATTCATTTGGTCTTTGGTACCAAATAATTGCTCCATTTAGTAAATCAAATGGGCCATACCAATTTAGAAACTCCTGAGCAAATCCACTTAACAAAACTGGTATAGAACTACAAATCAGAAAAAAACCGCAATATTTCCTTAAATCAATACTATTTAAATAAGTTTGGACTCTTAGAAAAACAATAAAAAGAGGAATCCAATTTAGTATTCCAAGATAAGGATGAGTTGATAGTGAATAATCCTCAATTAAATAATTTTGATTTGTTATTAAAGGAAATACATAACAACTTATTAACATAAAAAAACTAGACAAAATTAAGGGGTAATTCCAAGGATTTTTGTAAAATACTTTTTTTTCTTTGTTGTTATTTATAGAAATTGATACTACTAAAGAAATACTTGCAATTAGAGGAGCAGAAAATAATAGAAAGATTCCTAGATGAAAAAAAGGCAGTCCTTTGTAAGATTTTACTAAAGTTAAATATTTTCTAAAATACTTGATTGAGCTCATTAACATTATATTTTATTTGAAGTTCTAACTTGTAAATATTTTTTGACTTTTATGTGGTATTTAAATTCTGTAATTCCAAAACAAAAAGACACCGAAAAATTGGGCTTCAAAGAACGATTATTATAATTTAAAATAATACTCATATATAGTTTTTTCTAATAAATAAATAACTTTAAAAGCAATAATAGTTTAATTATTAAATTTTAGTATTTTTTTTCTAAATTAAGTACCTTAATGATTTCTTTGGATACAATCTCGTGCCCTAAAGAGTTCCAATGTCCATCATTTAAAAATTCAAATTTTATATTATTTTTAAGATAATGATCGTGAAAGATTGGATACATGTCAATCAAGGTGAACCCATATATTTTTGCTTTCTCTATGAAATAGTTTCGCTGGGCTAAAAAGTATTTACTAGTTTGTGTTTTGTTTTGATAGATTGATTGCCTGTCAGCATCAACTACAAATAAAGTATTTCTTCTCTCTTTTTCAGATGGTCTTAATCTAGCAATATTTTCTAAAAAAATATCGGTTGCTAAAAAACCATCCCTATAGCGGTAAGGAGCTTCAGTTAATGTTGAATCAACTATGTTTGCTTTAAAACTTTTTGTATCACGGCAAGAATTTATTAATATGCATAAAGGTTTCTCTTTTTGAAGAGATGTTATTTTCAGATTATTAAATAAGTAACTACCTAAACTAGAGTGGTCAAGTATCCAGTTGATAATTTTTGAGGGAATCGATCTCTTATAATTGACATATTTAAATTTATACCTACCTCCTTCTTTCTTAGGTTCAAAATAAGCCCCTGGTAAATTTCCTTTGTAACCAAAAATAGATTCATCGAAGTCATTTGATACTACAGTAATTATTATTGAGACGTCCTCAAGGTTGGTTCTTTGAGATGCAAACTGCAGATTCAAAAGGTATTGCGATAATGGATCGCCACTTTTCCCTATAGATGAGGATTTAACTTTTTCACCATCAGCTGAAAAGTACGAATTTAAAATTCCATGAAAAGAATCATTATTTTCTACTTGTAATGCTTCAACATAAGAATCGCCAATTGAGAGTATACGAAAAGAAGATTCTAAGTTTTGATTAATAAAATTATTAAAATTAATCGAAGAAAATTGGCCTATATCATTTGTTTTTTTGATCGCATCCACAGGAAAGGGTGGGAATTTCCCTTTTGTATATCTACCCTTTTCAAAGGGTTGCTGCATAAAAATACAGGTTTCTTTAATTTCCGAATTAACATCGACCCAGTTACATTCAAAGCGATCGAGTAAAACAAAGTGTTTAGAAGCAGGAAGTAACCTAGCGAAAATTTCAAAAATTAGAAATGCAAAAAAAAATCCAAAGGATATCGATATTAGCTTATATATATATTCTTGATTCTGCTTTTCCATTAAATTAAAATCCCACTTAATTAAAAAAGAGAATAAATAAATGGTGCTACAACAGAACCCTGTGTGAATATTATGAGTGTCCCCATTAAAACGATTGTAATAATTAGTGGCGCCAACCAGTACTTTTTGCGAACTTTAAAGAAGTCCCAAATGTCTTTAACAAGGTCAAAAATTGCTTCCATTATTCAAAAAATACGGGTGAGGTCAGTTTGGTGATTCTGTCGATTTTCTCTATAACTCTTTTCACCTTTTCGTTTCCTCCTCAAAGGGTCATATCCAAAGGTACGCATTATGTAAGCAATAGGTTGAAGAATAAATATAAAAACAAAACCAAGGATAAGGTGACTATTAATCCATCCCAGAGCATAACCAAGTACCATCCAGCCTTTATATGGGTATAGAAGTATGCGAGGTTTTATAAGCCCAAGAATAAAACCTGGGACTCCGACCAACAAAGTCCATACCCTGAAACCATGACCTGAAATGGCAGGCAAAAACCAGCCAATAAGAATCGGGAAGAGAAATCCAATTAGTAGTCCGAATTCACGGAGTCTTTTTTTATCTATTGTCTCTTCCATTCTCAATCGAGTTCAAACTCCTGCATCCAAACCTTATCATTGTTTAATTTGGGTTGCTCGCTCTTGTAGAGAATCTGGTTTTGAAGAACCAAGATGTCCATCTCTGTCCGCATGAAACATCTGTATGCATCATTAGGTGTACAAACAATAGGTTCACCTCTTACATTGAAGGATGTGTTGACTATTGTAGGGCAGCCAGTCTTTCTTTTGAATGCAGAGATTAGTTTGTAATATCTTGGGTTAGTTGTACTGCTTACCGTCTGAATCCTTGCTGAGTAGTCAACATGAGTGATGGCTGGTAAGGATGAGCGTTGAATTTTAAGTTTCTCAATGCCAAAGAGTTTTTCTTGTTCTGCTGTAATCTGGTTGCAAAGTTCCTTTTTGACTTGAGCAACTAAAAGCATATATGGACTCTTAGCATTTATTTCAAATTGATTACCAACCTCTTCTTCAAGGACAGATGGAGCAAAGGGACGGAAACTCTCTCTATATTTGATTTTGAGGTTCATCACACTCTGGATATTTTTATTACGTGGATCGCCTATAATAGATCTCCCACCAAGTGCCCTTGGACCAAATTCCATAGGTCCATTGAACCAGCCGATCACAAAACCTTTATCTAATTCATCTGCTAATATCTCAAACAAATCAGCGTCATTGTGAACTTTAAAAGGCGCTTTAATATGATTCAGGTATTGGATAATATCTTCGTTGCTGAATTCTGGCCCTAAGTAAGTCCCCTTCATAGAGTCATTCTTGTTGACAATTCTTTCATTGTTTCCATGTTGATGCCATCCAACCAATGCTGCCCCTAATGCTGAACCAGCGTCACCACTTGCAGGTTGGATCCATATATCTTCAAAGATCTTCTTCTCAAACAATTTCCCATTGGCAACACAATTAAGAGCAACACCACCTGCTAGACATAGATGCTTTATCCCTGTTTCTTCCCTAAGCGAACTTGCAAGTTTCAGTACAATCTCTTCAGTAACAGCTTGGATAGATGCTGCTATATCCATATGGAATTGTGCAAGTTCAGTTTCTCCTTTCCTCGGTGGTTTTCCAAAAAGTTTATGGAACTTTCTTCCTGTCATACGGAATCCACGGTGATATTTAAAAAAACTTATGTCAAGACGAAATGTTCCATCATCTTTAATATCAATAAGATTTTCTTTAATTTTATTGACATATTTTGGTTCTCCATAAGGAGCAAGACCCATTAGTTTATACTCACCAGAATTTACTTTGAATCCACAATAGAAAGTGAATGCTGAATAAAGCAACCCAAGTGAGTGAGGAAAACTAATCTCCCATAGTGGTTTAATTTTCTTACCTTTACCTATCCAAGCGGAGGTTGTAGCCCATTCTCCAACTCCATCCATGCATAGTACTACAGATTCCTCAAAGGGACTTGGATAGAATGCAGCCGCAGCGTGAGAAAGATGATGTTCTGAAAACAGCAGATTTGGAATTTCGATTGATTCGTAATTAAAAGATTTTTGTAATTTTCTTAGATTCTTCTTGAGCTCCATTTTTAAAAAAAGTTTCTCCTTTAACCAAACTTGCATTGCAGCTATAAATGACCTACCTCCTCTTGGAGCAACACCAAGATAAGTCTCAAGAAGACGCTCGAATGTAAGAAGAGGTTTCTCGTAATAAATTATTGATTCAATATCTCTTAAATCAATATTTTGTGACTTGAGGCAATAAAGTATAGATTCCAGAGGAAAGCTGGAGTCATGCTTTTTTCTTGAAAAACGTTCTTCTTGAGCTGCTACTAATATTTCCCCATCACAAATTAGTGCTGAGGCGCTGTCATGATAAAAACAAGATATGCCAAGAATGTATTTTTTCAAAACCTATTTTTTTTTCTATATAATCTTATCATTTTTAATTTAATATTTTTTCCATTAATTTATTAACAAATAGAATTACCTTTTTTATTTAGATGACAAAAATTAATAAACAATTTCGAATCTTCTGTTATCCAATTACTACCATCAAAAAATGAATTGCAAAATTCATTTTTAATCAAACATTTTTTTTTATTTATTCAATAATCTCAGGATAAATACTCTCATATTGAAGTTTATGAAGAACACATTTTCAAAATATGGGGTGTTTATTTATAGACAATAATTAAACGCTTACTACTTTGTATAAAAAAAGTAAGATTCAACTTATAAATCTCTAGATGAATTTTATGTGCAGAATTCATTTATCAAATGTTATAAAGTAATATAGTAATTAGGCAGTTACTAAAGAAATCTTAAGATTGATTGATATAACTGTTGTTTCACGATACGGGGCCATAGCTCAGCTGGTAGAGCACCTGCATGGCATGCAGGGGGTCAGCGGTTCGAGTCCGCTTGGCTCCATTAAGGTTTTCGCTTCTTTTAAAAATTATAAAAATATTTATTCTAAAAAAAATCCAATATTAATTTTGGACGATAATATACAATTATCAAAGTTGTAAGTTTTCAAATAGGTGAGAATTTTAGTAACTGGAAATTTAGGCTATATTGGACCAATTTTAGGCAAGTCCCTTAAAAATTATTTCAATGATTCCTATTTGATTGGCTTAGATTCAGGATTGTTTCTTCCATGTTTAAGTTCTTCAGAAAGGATAGGAGATACTTTTTACGATAAACAGATTTTTAAAGACGTTAGAGATATAAATATTTCCGATTTAAAAGATGTTGACGTGATAGTTAGTTTAGCTGCAGTGTCAAATGATCCTATTGGGAAAGATTTTGAATCAGCTACTAATGATATAAATTTTATTTCAACTATAAATTTGGCCAAATTAGCATCTCAATCTTCTGTTTCTAAATTCATTTTTGCATCAAGTTGCAGTGTTTACGGAAAAGCTGGCAATAAACCAAAAATAGAAAGTGATCCCAAAGATCCTTTAACAGCTTATGCTAAATCCAAAATTGGAGTTGAAGAGTTCTTTAAAGAGAATAAAATCGAGAATTTAAAAATTATATGTTTAAGATTCCCCACAGCTTGTGGATTATCAGATAGATTAAGATTAGATCTAGTTTTAAATGATTTTGTAACATCAGCAGTTCACTATAAGAAAATTTCAATTTTAAGCGATGGCAGCCCTTGGAGACCTTTAATAGATGTAAAGGACATGTCAAAAGCAATTATATGGGCTACCAAATATGATCATGGCCAAATAAATTCTCCTTTTTCTATTAATGTTGGTTGTAATGAATGGAATTATCAAGTAAAAGAAATAGCTGCAAAAGTAAAAAATTTACTTCCAAATACTAATATTGAAATAAATAAAAATGCAGCTCAAGATTTACGATCCTATAGAGTTGATTTCTCCTTATATAAGAAATTAGCCGAAGAATTTTATCCAAAAAACAGCATTGAAGATACCATAGAACAAATTATTAACCACGTAAGTGACTTAAAATTACCAATAAATGGATTCAGAGATTCTAATTTTATACGACTTAATCACATTAAAAACCTAAAAAGAAAAGGACTTATAAATAACAATCTTAGATGGATATAGATTAAATGAATCAAAAACCAAATCTTGTAATAATTGGAGGAGGTATAGTTGGGCTGACAATTGCTAGAGAGGCTTATCTTGTCCAGAAATTTAATGAAATTACAGTTATAGAGAAGGAAAATAAATTTGCCATACATTCATCTACCAGAAATAGTGGTGTGATCCATGCAGGTTTTTACTATCTTTCTAATTCAAAAAAGGCTAAATTTTGTTCCTCCGCAAATAAAATGTTAAGAGAATATTGTTCTCAACATCAATTACCAGTTAATAAGTGTGGGAAAGTCGTAGTAACAAAGAATTATGAGGAAGAAAAAGTGCTTTATGAGCTTGAATCTAGAGGAAAAAAAAATGGCTGTGATATAAAAATTCTACCTAAAAATTTATTGTCGAGTTATGAATCAAATGCTAAAACATATGAAAACTTTCTTTGGTCACCAAATACATGGAGTGCTTCTCCTATCCATTTAATTGAAAACATCCTTAAGGAATTAAGAGAGGCAAATGTTAAATTATTATGTAATCAAAAAATTCTTAATTATGGTGAAAATTATTTATCACTTTCATCTGGTGAAATTATAAAATATGACTTTCTTGTTAATGCCACCGGGGCATATGCACTCAATGTAGCTGAAATGTTTGGGATAAAAACTCATTTCAAACTTTTACCTTTCAAAGGTTTGTACTTGAGCACTAAATTAAAAAGATACAAAATGAAAGCTCATGTTTATCCAGTACCAGATATAGATCAACCTTTTTTGGGTATTCATACTACTCTCAATTACAAAAATGAACTAAAAATTGGGCCTACTGCAATTCCAGCTTTTTCTCCAGAAAATTATACCCTTCTAGAAGGTATTGACTTAAATTTCTTATCTCAATTAGTACCTTTACAACTTAATTTACTTATAAAAAACCACTTTAATTTTCGTAATCTTGCACTAAAGGAAATTAAATTTATTTTTAAACAAAATATATTGAAAGAAGTTAAGAAAATCATAAATATGGATCTTAATGAAAATGACTTTAATTGGTATTCTCCCGGTATTAGAGCACAATTATATAATTCCAAAACAAAATCACTTGAAAACGATTTTGTTTTAAAAGAAGAGCAAAATAGATTCCATATTCTAAACTCTATTTCCCCAGCATGGACTTGCTCTTTAAAAACTGCTGAATATGTCATCAAACATTTAGTAAAAAATCTATAACCACTCAAAAGTGTATCCTTAAATAAACAAAACCTAAAAATAATGAAAGCAGTTATATTAGCCGGCGGCTACGGAACAAGAATTTCAGAAGAAACTCATATGAGACCAAAGCCAATGATAGAAATTGGTAATAAGCCAATAATATGGCATATTTTAAAAATTTATTCCTTTTATGGAATAAATGAATTTATTATTTGCTGCGGCTATAAAAGTTACATCATTAAAGAATATTTCGCCAATTATTTTTTGCATACTTCAGATTTAACAATCGACGTTAAAAACAATAAAATAGATATCCATCGACAAGACAGTGAGCCATGGAAAATTACTTTAGTTGACACAGGAGAACATACGCTTACAGCAGGAAGGATAAAAAGAATTGAAGATTACATCAAAAATGATGAGTTATTTTGTTTAACTTATGGTGATGGAGTAAGCAGTGTTAATATTTCAAAAAGTATTGATTTTCATAAATCACATAAAAAATTAGCAACAGTTACTGCTGTTAAACCTCCAGGTAGATTTGGTTCTCTTGTTATTGATCAGGGAAATACAATATCAGAATTTTTGGAAAAACCAAAAGGCGATGGGCAATACATAAATGGTGGTTTTTTTGTTTTGTCTCCAGAAGTTCTTAGTTATATAAAGGATGAGGAATCTGCCTGGGAAGATCAACCTCTTAAAGATTTAGTAAAAGACTCTCAATTAAAAGCATTTAATCATGATGGATTTTGGCAACCTATGGATACATTAAGAGATAAAAAATATTTAGAGTCAATTTGGTCTAGCAATAAAGCTCCTTGGAAAGTATGGAACTGACTCAAAATTATTTGATTATAAGGTAGATTAAATTAAGAAACTTTTTTTTTAAAATTGATCTTTACAGAAACACCTCTAGAAGGTAGTTATTCAATCCAACTTGAACCAAGAGATGATGAAAGAGGATTTTTCTCACGTTTATTTTGTGCACGAGAATTTGAAGAATATAATTTAAACACTAGATGGGTGCATATTAATAATTCATTATCAAAATCCACCGGTACCTTAAGAGGACTGCATTTACAAAATAAACCTTATACTGAAGTGAAATTAATAAGATGTATAAAAGGCTCAATATGGGATGTGATTGTAGATATTCGAAAACAGTCAAAAACTTTTGGGAAATGGTATGGAATGGAATTAGATAGTGAAAAAAGAAATATGATGTATGTCCCCAAAGGGTTTGCCCATGGATTTGTATCGTTAAAAGAAAAAAGCGAAATTATATACTTGAATTCAGAGTTTTATGAACCAAATAGTGAACTCACACTTTCCTGGAATGATGTAGAAGTTAATATTAATTGGCCAATTGATCCCATCTATATATCTGATAAAGACAAAAAAGGTATTTCTCTTAGGGAGGTTTCGGAATTTTATATTTGATTTTTAAAATACCTAAAAAATTCCTCAATGTAGAATATTGAGTCTTTTGTTTGAAAAAAATCATTTAATAATTTTGTTGAAATTTGATAATTCTGGATTGGTAAATTTTTGAAATCTTTATCTTCATACTGATTTTCTTTCTTTGCTATTTTTATTATTTCTTTTATTGATATCGAGGATTTAGAAGCACAATTTATAATGGCAAAGGGAGATTCAAGAACAAATTTTGATACAAAATTAGAAACATCATTTATTGAAATGAAATTCAAATTTGAGTATGGGGAAATAAATAATGGTCTATTATTTGCAATATCGTAAACAACATTTTTTTTAATATTTGGAGAGAGAAGTCCAGGTAATCTAATTATCAAATGGTCAGGATAAAATTGTTTTATGATGTTTTCCGCAATAATTTTGTGAAATCCATATGTTGAAGATGGCAAGTTTAAATAAGAACCCTTCGATTCATGAGTTAAATTTATATCGTCTTGTATGGGATAAACATCAACAGAACTTATTAAAATATACCTTTTTGGAATAAATCTTTTCATATATTCATAAGTAGAAATACAATTAATTTCCATAGATTTAATAGGGTTTGAATTACACCAACCTTTTTTACCCGAACCATTTGAATTTATTAATACATCACAAGCAAATTGATTAAAATCAAAAATATTTTTTCTATTTACAGCATAGACGTCATATTCTGGACACTTATCTAATGATTTAAAAATACCAGAACCAACTAATCCTTCTGCTCCGATAACGCAAATTTTTAGCATTTAAAAAAAATTCTCAGAATAATCTTGAGATGGGTATTTTATAGAATGTACTAAATTATTAAGTTTCAGAGATTTACAAAAAGTATTACAATTACTAGCATTAATACACTTTTCTAAAGCTGATATTTTTTCTGAAGACCATATTTCCTCAAAAGTATTTTTATTTATATTTCCAACATGTAATTTTTTATTTTCTCTTGTATTTTTACAAAAAGTAATTTCACCTGTTGCAGTAATAACTAATTGATAAAAATGTGCATAACAATGCTTGGACATATCTAAATCACGATCTTGCTTTTTAACTGAATAAAAGCTCCCAAATAAGGGAATAGATAATTCTTGTAATTGATCTTCTAATTTAGTCATTTTTTCTTTGACCAGATCTGAACTAACAAATGCGCCCTCATCTGATGTGAACTGATCAGGAACAAACTGCACATAATCGATATGTGTTGAATTTAATTTATGTTCATTTAGATGTTTAGTTAATTTTAAAACATAATCCATATTTGAGGGCGTAAGCATTATCTTTAAACCTATATTCAATTTTCTTTCTGAGGGTAAACTTTCTTTTAACTGGTAAACATTTTCAAGAACCTTATGAAAGTCATCCCTACCCTGTATCGCCCTATAACTTTCTGGATCTGGACCACCTAAAGATATTCTTACCCAATCAAAATAGTCAGCTATGGCCTTTAACTTTTTACCTTTTATGAGGGATCCGTTAGTTATTAAACCCAAGTCATAACCAACTTCATTACAAAATTTTCCAATTTGATCAAATTTTGGATGCAAAGTTGGTTCCCCTCCACCGGTAAAAGAAATTGATTTTGCGCCCATACCAAAAGCTTCCTTTAACCTTTCAGTTAAAATTTGAAAATCAAGTATTGTATTGTCAGTTGCGAGAGTATCTGCCATATTGCAAAAGGAACATGCATGATTACATACATTTGTGAGGTCAACCTCTAAATGAATAGGGAATGGTCTCTCCCCATTTAAAACTTTATGTAAATGGCCAGGATGATATAACAGCTTAAAAGTATGATCAAATGGATTTTTTATAATGCTCATAATTAAATAGTTTGCCTTTTTTTATCTTGTAATAAATTTAATTAAACATCATTATTGTATTAGAGTTTTTAATTCTTATCTATGAAATTTAATTTATCATATTAATAAAAACTTGACTTATTTTTGTCAATATCTACATTTTAAATTTTTATGCAATGATGACTTAATATAAGTTTTCAAATTAAAAAACTATAAGGTTAGGATAACCAAATTTAATCCAATAAAGTTAATATTGGTGCCCCTATTTTAATAGACTATCCATAATTAAATCAAAAAATACTTCAGATCATTGCCTCCAATAAAAAGGTGATTCTTCACTTATTTTGATTATTATTCAATATAAATATCCTTTCGAAAAAACTATCTACATATTATTTATTTTTCGTTAAAGCATGTAAAGTTAATCCAACTTATTCTGCTTAG
>QCPF01000023.1 GCA_003212655.1 Prochlorococcus sp. AG-436-D21
GGAAGTAGATCAGCTCCTCTAGCAATTGCGGCTGGAGAATTAAATAAACTAGGACTGGTAAATATTTTTAATTCAATAGATGAGAGATCTGCGGGATTTCACTCTCTTGGGATTTCTGCTGCATCAGGTCATCTTTCTTTAGTTATTACCACTTCTGGAACTGCGGTAAGTAACTTATTGCCAGCAGCAGTTGAGGCAGATAGATCATGTAAAGGTATTATATTTCTTACCGCTGATAGACCCTTAAGATTAAAAGATTGTGGCGCTAATCAAACAGTAAATCAAGAAGATTTTTTGAGTTCAGTCTGCAGAAAAGTTTTAAGTACAAATCTAAATGGAATCCATGAAACAGAAGAAAATGAAATCTTAAATTTAGTGCGAATTTCTGAGAAACAAATGTTAACTTTCCCTGGACCTATACATTTAAATGTTCCTATTGATAAGCCTTTAGATATTTCATTCTTAAATAAAAAAAATGTTTTAGAGGTTTTTGAGAGAATTTATTTAAAGAAAAAATATGTCTTCCAGGAAGTTGACATAAAGTCTGATAAAAAGAAATTCTTAGAAATTTCAAAAAGTCTAAATTTAGATGAATCCGGCATTATTTTGGTAGGTCCCTATCAAGGTTCCATAAATGACTTGCCTTCTTTTAATAAATCTTTAGGACAATTACAAGAAATTACTGGTTGGCCAGTATTTGCTGACCCTGTTTCAGGCGTTTATTCTGATTTGAGAGGGTTAGTTGTAAATTGGGAATTAGTCTTAAGGAAAAATAAGAATTTAATAAATTGTTATCAACTTTTGAGGCTTGGTCCTATGTCATCTTCAAATGATTTGGAGAAGTTTTTAAAAAACTTCCAAGGGATACAAATTCTTATAAAGGAAAAAAACCATAGAAAACTGGACCCTATAAAAAAATCATTTGAATATGATTTTGGGTTATCAAATTTTACTTCCTTATTAAAAGAAGAGTTATCAATTAACGCAAAAAATAAAAAGTCTCTTACTCCGTTAGCCCTAGATTTAATAGAGGAAGGTAAGCAAGTTAAAGAAATTTTAAAGGAGAATATTACTTATGAGAATCAAATTAATGAGTATAGGCTTGCAAATCTTGTACCAAAACTTTGGCCAGCTGAAAATCCAATAATGCTCTCAGCGAGTAGCCCGATCAGAGATTGGCTTACATTTTCTGAGAATGGTACTTTAACAAGAAATTGTTTCAGCTTTAGAGGAGCCTCTGGCATAGACGGTACTTTATCCCTTGCATTGGGAATTTCTAGAATTAAAAATCCTCTACTTCTCGTGACAGGAGATTTAGCTTTTCTTCATGATATAAACGGTTGGCTTATTGAAAACTCAATCGACATGAATTTAACAATTCTTCTAATAAATAATAATGGCGGAAACATATTTAATCGTATTCATAAAAAAAATTTAAAAGAAGATGAATTAAAAAAACTATTTCTTATGCCTAAAGAAATAAACTGGCCAAAACTTGCCGAGGGCTATCAAGTAAAATTTAGAAGTGTGGCAAATTTTAAAAAATTACGAGAGGCATTCGATTGGAGCATTTCTATCGAGAAATCTGCAATAATTAAAGTTGATATTGATCCACAAAATGAAATTTGTGAAAAAAATTCCCTGCTAGAAAAAATAATTGGCAGTTAAATTTATTATTTTCTATCTTTGAACAATTAGGATTCATGAAAGTATTACCTGGTAAAACAAATTTAAATTGGTCAGAATGCAAATCTTATGAGGATATATTGTTTCATAAATCTGATGAGGGAATTGCGAGAATTGCAATTAATCGACCTGAGAAAAGAAATGCATTTAGGCCACAAACTGTAGATGAACTCATCAACGCATTTAATATAGTAAGAAATGATGAAAGTATTGGTGTAGTTCTCTTTACAGGTGCGGGACCTGACAAGAAAGGTATTTATTCTTTTTGCTCTGGAGGTGATCAGAGCGTAAGAGGTGAAAATGGATATAAAAATGATGAAGGGAAGCAGAGATTAAATGTACTTGAACTTCAAAGATTAATAAGAAGTTTGCCTAAAGTGGTTATTGCCTTAGTTCCTGGTTTCGCAATTGGAGGAGGCCAGGTGCTTCATTTAATTTGTGATCTAAGTATCGCTTCTGAAAATGCAATATTTGGTCAAACAGGCCCAAGAGTTGGTAGTTTTGATGCCGGTTTTGGATCTAGTTATTTAGCAAGGCTTGTTGGTCAAAGAAAAGCAAAAGAAATTTGGTTTTTATGTAGAAAATATAATTCCAAGGAAGCTCTTGAGATGGGCTTGATAAATGCAATTACAAAGATTGAAGAATTAGAAGCTGAGGGTGTAATCTGGGCAAGAGAGATTTTACGAAATAGTCCAACTGCTATTCGTATTCTTAAAGCTTCATTCAATGCGGAGAATGATGGGATTGCGGGTATTCAGGAATTATCTGGATATACAACTCAATTATTTTATTCGACTGAAGAAGCACAAGAAGGTAGAGATGCCTTTCTTGAAAAGCGTCCACCAGATTTCTCTGAATATAAATGGACACCCTAGTTTATTTTTCAAAAGAACTTTTTTAAATAATTATCAATGAGAATTCTTCTTGCCGCTGCCGAATGTGCTCCAATGATCAAAGTTGGAGGTATGGGAGATGTGGTTGGTTCGTTGCCTCCATCTTTGATAAAACTTGGTCACGATGTAAGGGTAATAATTCCAGGATATGGAAAATTGTGGAGTCTTTTAGAGGTGTCGAATGAACCAGTCTTTAGAGCAAATACAATGGGAACTGATTTTGCCGTATATGAAGCAAAACATCCCATTCATAATTATGTGATTTACCTAGTGGGTCATCCAACATTTGACTCTGACCAGATATACGGAGGCGAAAATGAGGATTGGCGCTTTACATTTTTTGCTAGTGCCACTGCAGAATTTGCCTGGAATTGTTGGAAACCTCAGGTTCTCCATTGCCATGATTGGCACACTGGAATGATTCCTGTATGGATGCATCAGGACCCCGAAATTAGTACTGTCTTCACAATTCATAATTTAAAATATCAAGGCCCTTGGAGATGGAAACTTGAAAAAATGACTTGGTGTCCCTGGTATATGCATGGAGACCACACAATGGCTGCGGCAATGTTGTATGCAGATAGAGTAAATGCTGTTTCTCCGACTTATGCAGATGAGATTAAAACCCATGAATACGGGGAAAGTCTTGAAGGATTACTTAATTACATTTCAGGTAAATTAAGGGGAATTCTTAATGGCATAGATCTTGATGAATGGAATCCAGCCAAAGATCCAGTTTTACCAGCAAAATTCAGTATTAAGAATTTAGAAAATAGGCTAGAAAATAAGAAAATTTTGCAGAGAGAAATGGGTCTCGAAGTTAATCCTAAAAAATATCTTTTAGGTATGGTCAGTAGGTTAGTTGATCAGAAAGGGGTTGACTTACTTTTACAAGTTTCAAGAAGACTATTAGCCTATACAGATTCTCAAATTGCTGTTTTAGGGACTGGAGATAGGTATTTAGAGTCAGGATTATGGCAACTGGCATTAGATTACCCAGGAAGATTCTCAGTATTTCTTACCTATGATGATTCTTTATCAAGGCTTATATATGGTGGATCTGATGCATTCTTAATGCCAAGTAGATTCGAACCTTGTGGGATTAGTCAACTCCTAGCGATGAGATATGGCTCTATTCCCATAGTAAGGCGAGTTGGAGGTTTAGTTGACACAGTTTTACCTCATGATCCAGAAAATAATAGTGGTACAGGTTTCTGCTTTGATCGCTTTGAACCTATAGATTTCTATACATCTTTAGTAAGATCTTGGGAGGCCTTTAGGCATAAAGATAGTTGGGAATTATTGCAAAAAAGAGCAATGAGCCAAGAGTTTAGTTGGCAAAGATCCGCACTCGAATACGAAATTATGTATAAGGATGTTTGTGGAATCAAAGAACCATCTCCAGATTTTGCTGAAGTTGAAAAATTCTCTTATGGACAATCTGCTGATCCATCTTTAAAAAAAAGTATGACTTAATTTTTTAATGGAATTCTCTTTATTAGAATTAAACAATGTTTTGGGGGATATTAAAAATCTGAACGAGGGGAAAAGGGATTTTTTAAAATTTAAAAATATAAGTATTGATAGTAGAACTTTATTAAAAAATGATCTTTTTATAGCCATCAAGGGTAAAAATTTTGATGGACATAGTTTTCTTTCAGAGGTTTTAAATAAAGGAGTTAAATCTGTCGTAATAAAAAAAGGGATGCAAAGGTTACTTCCTAGTAATTTTCCTTATTGGGTTGTTAATGACACATTAGAGGCATTTCAAAAATTAGCATTGCTAAAAAGAAAAAAATTAAATATTCCTATTGTTGCCATAACTGGTTCAGTGGGTAAAACAACTACAAAAGAAATGATTGGTGGAGTTTTAAATAAACTTGGAAGAATTAAATTATCTCATGCAAATTTCAATAATGAGATTGGAGTTGGTCTTACTATTCTTGCTACAGAAATGAAGGATAAAGCTTTAGTTCTTGAGATGGGGATGAGAGGTCTTGGACAGATCGAGAATTTATCTAAATATAGTGAACCTGATATTGCAGTTATTACTAACATTGGCACAGCTCATATTGGATTGTTAGGCTCGAAAAAAAATATTACTTATGCAAAGTGTGAAATTAGTAAGTACTTAAATCCAGAAGGAGTTGTAATAATTCCAGCAAATGATCCATTCCTAGAAAAAACTTTAAAAGAATTTTGGAAAGGTAGAGTGATAAAAGTAGGACTATTAAATATAGAAAATCAAAAGGAAAATTTTAAAAAAGATGATAATTTGCGAGGATTTTATAATCCTTCTAATAAAACAATTTTAATTGAAGAAAATACCTTTGAAATTTCATTTGAGGGATTTCACAATGCTTCGAATTTCCTATTTGCTTATGCAGTTGCTAGAGAGTTAGGCATTGATTTTGCAAGTTTTAACAAATTTGATTTTGTTAGTTTAGGTGGAAGGAATAAAATTCTTAAATCAGTAAAAACAACAATATATGATGAATCATATAATGCTTCGCCAGAGTCAGTAAAAGCATGTATTAAAAATCTGCTTGAAAAAACCGAGAAATAAATTTTTCATATTTGGAAGTATGCAAGAATTGGGAAAAGAATCTGAAAAATATCACAAAGAAATATTCAACTTAATAAATAATTCAGATATAGAAAAGTGTTTATTTATTTGCGATAAAAAAAATGAAAAAAATTACACCAATTTTCTAAAAAATAAGAAAAAAATCTTAGTTTTAAATAATATCAAAGATGTACCTCAAGAGATAAACAAATCCACAAAAAAAGGCGATTCTATTCTGATAAAAGGAAGCAGATTTTGGCAACTTGAAAAAATTATTGAATTAATTAACTAGATCAGGATTTCTTCTTTTTCCAATTCTCTATATTTACTTGCTTAGTTCTTGAGATCGCTAATGAATTATCTTTAGAGTCCTTTGTGATAACTGAACCAGCACCTGTTGTTACTGATTCCCCAAGATTAATTGGTGCTACAAAAACTGTATTTGCACCAATACTAGAATTTTTACCAATTTTTGTTTGATATTTTTTCTGACCATCAAAATTTGCAGTAATAGTACCTGCTCCAATATTTGTAGAGCTTCCAATTATAGAATCACCAATATAACTTAAATGGTTTACTTTTGATTCCTTCTCTAATTGACTATTTTTGATTTCAACAAAATTACCTACTTTGCTAAAAGAAAATATTTTGGAATTAGGTCTTATATGACTATAAGGGCCAATTTTTATATAATCCATTATCTGAGAAGCATAAACAGTAGAGTTTGAAATTTCACAATTTAATCCCACATAAGAATCCTCAATAAAAGTATTTGGACCGATAATGCAATGATCATTTATTTTGGTATTTCCTCTTACATGTGTATTAGCCTCTATAGTTACGTCCTTTCCAATTACAGCTTCTTCACTAATTGAACAACTTGCTTTATTTATAAAAGTTACACCATTGATCATATGCTTTTCTTTAATTAAATTCTGAATACTTTCCTCGCATTCTGATAGTTGAATTCTGTTATTAATTCCTTGAAGCTCACCATTATCCTCTACCTCGAGGCTTAAGGAATTTTTTAGCAAAGATATTGTATCTGTTAAGTAAATCTCTTTTTGATTATTATTGCTTTGCAAAGCATTAATTATTTCTGACAAGTTACCCCAGTTAAAACAGTAAACACCTGCATTTATTAATGGATTTTCTCTCTCTAGATTATTGCAATCTTTTTCTTCAACAATTCTCTCTATAAAATCCCCCTTTAAAAAAACTCTGCCATATCCATGAGGATTTGTTTTCTTTGTAGTAATTAAAGAAACATCAGCATTTTTTGAATCGTGTAATTGTAAAAGTCTTTTTAGAGTACTAGGCCTAATGAGTGGCACATCGCCGTTAAGTACCAAAAGTTTTCCTTCATGTTTTTTTACTTCTTTACAAAGTACCTGGATAGCATGACCGGTTCCTGATTGAGGTTCTTGAATAACAAAATGGATTTTTTTATCGATTGGGATTGACTTTTGTACTTCTTTTGACTTGTGTCCGGTAATTACAAAAATTTGATCAGGGTTTAATTCGACACATGAATCAATCACTCTTTGTAGAAGACTTTTGCCAGAAATTTTATGTAAAACTTTTGGCAATGAGCTTTCCATCCTAGTGCCCTTGCCTGCCGCTAATATCGCTACACTTAACATATCTAATTGAAATACTTATTTAAATCTAACTCCTAAGGGATAATTTCGTCATTCCCCACTTCTCTCTCCATTTATTTGTAGATAACAGATCTGAAAATAATTGCTCATCTAATCTTCTATTTATTATATCGTCTTTATTTGAGTTTAAATCTTGGTCTCTATATGGAATACTAGCTTTAGTTAAGAGATGTTCTTCCTCCATTAAAGATAACTTTTCAAAATTGGAATTAGGTTTCAATTTGTTTTTATCAAGTTTTGATATTGCGACAGTTCCCTGACTCCAAAAAGTTCTGTTTTTTACACTTGGCTTAATAGTAAAAATCTCTAATCCAAGATTTCTTAAAGTTTTTCTTACTGCCGCTGAAGAAGAATAAGTTATTAAATAACCCTGCGAATTAAGATTTTTTGTGACTTTAGATAAAAATTCAATTGTCCATACCTGTGGGCATTTTTGAGGAGAAAAACCATCTAAATAAATCAGATCAAATTTAATAGATGAAGGAATAATGTTGATTTTTTCTCTAGCATCACCCCACAAAACACTGCATTTAAAAAATTGATCCTCAAAGTAATCTTTTCGATACAGTGATTCAAATATTGTTTTAACTTTTGGAGCCCATAATTTAAGGAAAGATTCATTCCTGAGCGAATATTCAAGAGGCTTTTTATCAATCTCCAACGCATACAAATTTAAATACGATTTTTGTTTAATTAATTCATCTAGTAAAGAAGCGGAATTGTATCCTAAACCAAAACATATATCCAAAACATTAAGAGATTTACCCTTAAACCTATGCAAATTAGAAGTAGATGTAAACTTTAACTTTGTTTCCTCAAATGCGCCAAATAAACTATGGAAGTTCTCTTGAAAAAAAACACTTCTAAGAGAGTAACTACCATCTTTAGTTAAAACTTCTATTAATTCAGACAAAAACTTTTCAGGCTAGTTAGTTAGTGTGGAAAGGTCTTCCCAAAAAGTAGGATACGAGACGCTAGCAGCATCTGCTCTCATGATTTTTGAGGTACCTTTGGCAAGAAGTGAAGCAATAGCAAGACTCATTGCTACTCGATGGTCTGTTTCGCTGTCTACCTCTGCAGAATGAAATTTTGATTGCCCATTAATAATTAACCCATCCTCTTTTTCTGTTATTTCAGCACCGAATTTTTGTAACTGGAGTGCCATGACTTTTAATCGATCTGTCTCCTTAACTCTTAATTCTTGGGCATCCTTAATTTCAGAAATTCCATTACAAAAACAGGCAGCCACGGTAAGGATAGGAATTTCATCTATAAGTTTTGGGAGAATATCTCCTTCAATAGTGAATGATCTTAAATTATTTGAAGTCTTTACCTTAATAGATCCAATTGGTTCACCTGCAATAGTCGATTTATCTAAAATCTCATAATTGCACCCCATTGAATCCATTACATTTAAAATCCCTGTTCTAGTTGGATTTAATCCGACATTCTGAATTAAAACCTCTGAATTTGGAACAATAGATGCAGCAATCATCCAAAAAGAAGCAGAGCTTATGTCTCCAGGGATCAATATTCTCTGACCAATTAAGTTTCTTCCTGACTTAATAACTACATTCCTTCCTAATTCTCCTCTGATACTGATGTCTGCTCCAAATGCTTTTAGCATTCTTTCAGTATGGTCTCTCGATGATGCTGGTTCAATTACAGAAGTAGTCCCAGAAGCATTGAGGCCTGCCAATAATATTGCCGATTTCACTTGAGCACTTGCCACTGGAGTTCCAATAACACATCCCTTAAGTTTTTTCCCATCAATTGAAATTGGAGCTTTGTTACCGCCTTCCCTTCCATAAATTTTGCCACCCATCAAAGATAACGGTTTGCCAACTCTTCGCATTGGCCTTTCGTTAAGAGAAGCGTCCCCGGTTAAGATAAAATTCTTACCTTCTTGTGCAGCCAATAAACCCATTAATAACCTCATAGTGGTTCCTGAATTTCCACAATTGAGAATTTCTTTTGGCTCTTTTAATCCATCAAGACCCAATCCTGAAATCGTAAAAGGCTCATTTTTTTTTATTTCTGGTATGTTTACACCTAACTTTCTTAGACAATCAGCAGTTGAAAGTGGATCTTCAGAATGTAAGAACCCCTCAATGGTCGTCTCCCCCTTAGCAATACTTCCAATTATTAGAGCTCTATGAGAAATAGATTTATCTCCAGGCACTTTTACTTTTCCTTTTAAATTAACTCCACCTTTTATTGTGCGGATATTATTCATTTGCAAATTAATTACTTGATAAGATTTCTGTTAAAACAAATTAGTTTTATATTATCAATAAGTTTGTTTTTTAAAAAAAAATAATCAAATTAAGTAACTGTTTTCTATAATAAATTCAGAAAAAAGGATTTGATTATTAATCTTACTTATTATCACGTTGCAAAGGATGTTCCTGAAAATAGTCCAGACATCGCAGTAGTCATTGATGTTTTAAGAGCTACAACCACAATTTCTTGGGCTTTAAAAAATGGAGCTGATTCAATACAAGTTTTTGCAGATTTAGATTTATTAAAAGAATCGGCAATTAAATGGCAACCTGAAAAGAGACTAATGCTTGGAGAGAGAGGCGGAAAGAAGATTGAGGGCTTTGATTTAGGAAATTCTCCTTTATCAGTTACAAAAAAAGTTGTTCAAGGTAAAAGACTATTTATGAGTACGACTAATGGGACTAAGTCATTGCAAAAAGTTCAAGATGCTAAGCATTTATTTGCTATGGGGCTCCCAAATAGGAAAGCAGTTGCCGAAAAAATTATTTCATTAAAAGGTGAAAATGTTTTAATACTTGGTAGTGGTTGGGAAGGCTCTTATTCACTTGAGGATTCTTTAGCTGCTGGTGCTTTGGCCTCATACCTAAAACAGAATTGTGAATTCGAAATTAATATTCTGAATGACGAATTACAAGCTGCTTTGGCACTTTGGGATGTCTGGAAAAATGATATTTTGAAATGTTTAAAAACAGCAACCCATGGCAAAAGATTGACAAGTCTTGGAGATTATGAGGATGATTTTAAATGTTGCTCTGAACTTGATTGCTTAGATATTGTTCCAGCTCAAGTTGAAAGAGGTGTGATTCGTGCCTCATGATTTACGAATTGGTTCATTAGGAGTAAAGTCTTGACTGATTTTTTGGTGGCTGCATTGCAAATTACAAGTACTTCAAATGTTGAAGCAAATTTTACTGAAGCAGAAGAACAGATTGAATTAGCTTCTAGAAGAGGGGCTGAGTTAATAGGATTGCCTGAGAATTTTGCTTTTTTGGGAGGAGATGATGAAAAACTTAGATTAGCTTCTGAATTGTCTGAGAAGTGTGCAAATTTCCTAAAAACTATGTCACAAAGATATCAAGTATTTCTTTTAGGAGGAGGGTATCCCGTCCCTGCTGGTGATGATAGTCATACTTTTAATAGATCAGCCTTATTTGGGAAAGATGGACAAATTTTGGCAAAATACGACAAGATTCATTTGTTTGATGTTGATTTGCCAGATGGAAATTTATATAAAGAATCATCCACTATTTTATCTGGAGCAGATTATCCACCTGTAGTAGATGTTCCAGGTTTATGCAAAATAGGATTGTCGATTTGTTACGACGTTAGATTTCCCGAACTCTATAGATATTTGTCTTCTAATGGTGCCGAGCTTATTATGATTCCCGCAGCTTTTACAGCATTTACTGGAAAAGATCATTGGCAAATCCTATTGCAAGCAAGAGCAATTGAGAATACAGCATATGTAGTCGCTCCAGCTCAAACTGGGATTCATTATGGAAGAAGGCAAAGTCATGGCCATGCAATGGTAATTGACCCTTGGGGTACAGTTTTATCTGATGCTGGAAAAACTCAGGGAGCTGCAATAGCACCTGCTGATAAAGAAAGAGTAAAGAAAATTAGGGAGCAGATGCCAAGCCTTAAACATAGAAAAAACAAATTGTTTCCAAACTAATGATAAAGTTTTTAGATAATAAACTTTCTCGTTATTTATCCGTTTTTTTATTTTTAAATTCTTCAATCCTTCCAGTTAAATCTTCAAGTGCTCTTGCAGCATGGGCTATTAATACTAATGGGGTTTTAGAATTAAGAACTAAATCAAATACAAATCTAAAAGCATACTTTCAGAAGGCTAACCAAATATCGGGAGATAGATTCTGGGTAGATTTTCCAGGAGAATTAAAAAATCCCAGAACAATAAAAGGTAATGGTCCAATAAAAGAAATTAGATTAGGGAAACCAGATAAGGGTAAAACAAGACTAGTAATTGAATTCAATGAAGAGACTTATTTGAAACCTTTGACATGGCAAATGGTTGGCTTAGATCAAAACAGATGGAGAATTAAACTATTTAAGCCAAAATATTCATTTAGAAAGATTGGTGAAGGTTTAGTTGAAAAGAAAAGAGGAAATATCAAAGCAAATCAAAATTTAATTCATAAGAAGAAAAACAATTTTGGTTACTTGAAACTCCCAGAGGTAAAACGAAACAAGTTTGAGGTTGTAATCGATCCAGGGCATGGAGGACCTGATCCAGGAGCAATAGGTATTGGTGGCATTAGAGAAACAGATGTTGTTCTAGAGGTTTCAAAAATAATTAAAAATTTACTTTCTGAGAAAGGTGTCAAAGTAAGGTTGACTAGAACAAATGATGTTGATTTGGATTTACCTCCAAGAGTTTCCATAGCTAATAAAACGGATGCGGATATCTTTGTAAGTATTCATGCAAATGCCTCAAGAGGTAAAAGAAGAGACATAAATGGCCTAGAAACCTTTTATTACAGAGGATGGAGAGGAAGATTACTCGCGAAAAGAATTCAAAAACAAATTTTAAGAGTTTCCCCAGGGAGTCCTGATCGAGGAGTTAAACAAGGTCGATTTTATGTAATTAAAAATACTAGGATGCCTGCAGTTCTTGTAGAAATTGGCTTTTTAACAGGAAGATTAGATGCAAGAAGATTAGAAAAAATAACCCATCGAAAAAGATTAGCCTATGCAATTGCAAAAGGCATCCTCGAATATCTAGATAAAGTAGGGTGAAACTTAAAATAGGTATATTTGATAGCGGAATAGGTGGTTTTACTATCCTTAATTCTTTACTAAAAAAGCGTAAGGATGTAGAAGTTTTTTATTTGGCGGATACAAAAAGAATACCTTTTGGGAACAAAAATTCTAAAGAGATAAGATTAATTGCAGAGGAGATTTGTACTTTTTTTGTTGATAAGAATTTGGATGCACTTTTAGTTGCTTGTAACACTACAAATGCGTGTGCGCTTGATATTCTGGAAGATAATTTAAAGGTCCCTTGTTTTGACCTTATAAATTCAGTATCGGAAATAGTTGATAAACAAATAATTGGTGTCTTAGCAACACCAACAACTGTTCGATCATCGTATTATGAGAAAGCTATAATTGCTAAAAAAGAGAATACGATAATATTTCAGCAAGAATGTCCAGAATTTGTATCAGAAATTGAAAAAGAAAAATTAAATCTTGACAAGTTAAATAGTCTCTCAGACCTATACTTAAGACCACTAATAAACAAAAATATTGAAGAATTAATACTTGGATGTAGCCACTATCCTTTAATTTATGACTTTTTAAGAAAAAAATTAGATTCAAATATAAAAATTATTGATCCATCGGTAGCATTAATAAAAAAATTTAATGAATCTTTTGCTATTCCAAAAAATGACCGCTATGAGAGTATTTCTCTCGGAAATGTAAAATTTTTTGTTACCTCAGA
>QCPF01000024.1 GCA_003212655.1 Prochlorococcus sp. AG-436-D21
TAATCGAAGAAAATATTTATAAAAATACTAATTCTCAATTAACAAAACAAAATTCCCTTGGAAGAGAAATTACTTACGCAAGAATGATTGAAAAATCAGACTTTAGGGTTGATTGGGGTAATGAGGCAATTGAAATTTATCAAAAAATAAAAGGATTATACCCACAAGCAAATACAACTTTTAGAGGTAAGAACCTAAAAATACTTAAAATCAAGGTTTTGAGTAGTGATGAAATTAAAAATGAAAAATATCTTTTCATTAGCAATTATTCAAGACCTGGTATTATTCTTGCTGTAATAGAAAATGAAGGGATAATAATTTCAACTAAAACTGATCCGATTATTTTATTAGAAGCAAAACTTGAAGGCAAAAACATTTCTAGCAAAAAGCAATTGATACAACAGTTAAAGCCATCAGCAGGTGAATATCTCTCAGATTAAGTTTTAGATTCTTTTTTAGAGAATCCCCAAATGAAGGCTAAAAGAATTAAAAAATAAAAATAATAGTCTGGAAGAATAGATTCTTTAATTAACGTATTTAGTAAAAGTTTAATCCCCACTATTAAAATTGCTACGTAACCCGCGGTTTCTAATCTAGAAAATATATCCAGAAGTTTTAGAAAAATCCCCGATGTAAATCTTAAGGCTAATACTCCAATCACTGCTCCAAATATAATTAATATGTATTGATCACTGATAGCTACTGCAGTAGTGATACTATCTATTGAAAAAGCAAAATCAGTAATTGAAAGAAGTGCTACAACTCTTAAGAACCTAAAATTATTTTTATTATTATTTGTCCCATTTTCAATGTTTTCTATATCTGAATTTAAAAAAACATTTGAGAAGAATAAATATATTAAATAAAAACCAGCAAAAACTCTAATAAAAATAAACTTTAGAAGAACATTAGATAATATAATCAGAATAATCCTAAATAATAAAGATATTGTTATGCCAATATTTAAGGCTCTTGACCTTAATTCTGAATTATCTAGGGATTTAGTAAGAGAAGCTAGTGCGACAGCATTATCTGCTGATAATAATAATTCTAAAACAATTAATATTGGTAAAAGTGTAAAGATTTCGTACCAACTATCTACCTGATCTAGTGTGGGTATAAAAGAATTTATTGCAGCTGAATCCATCAAATATTATTCACAATCAGTATAAAATCTAATATAATGTATCGGATATTTGTAATCAAGATTGATAACTATAAATGAGTTTAAATACTTTAGTTGATTATATTTCGAACTCACAAATTACTTCTGAATTAATAAAAAGAATTTCAAAAAATAATGAATTAAATATTGTTGGTTCAAGTAGATATGCAAAATCAATAATATTAGATAGCATCGCAAAAAAAGAGGAAAAAAATATATTATTAATTTGTCCTAATGCAGAAATTGCCTACAAATGGATTGGTTATTTTGAAAGTATAAATGATAAAGCAGTTCTATATTATCCTCCAACAGAACATCTACCATACTCATCAATTAATAAATCCAAAGAGATTGAATTTAGTCAGCTTACTGTTTTATCCAAATTAATAAAAAAAGAGAAAAATGAACTTAATATTGTCATATCAACAGAGAGATCACTACAACCTCATCTAATAAATAAAAACTTATTAATTGAAAACAAGTTAGATTTGCAAAAAGGGGTTCAAATCGAGATTCAAGAATTAGCAAATAAACTTACATTGCTTGGTTATACGAAAGATAATGTAACTTCAACAGAGGGATTCTGGAGTAGGAGAGGAGAAATAATAGATATTTATCCTGTCAACAATGAGTTTCCTGTAAGATTAGAATTTTTTGATAATGTAATTGAGAGGATAAGAGAATATGATCCCTATACACAGAAAACATTAGAAAGTATCAATAATATTGAAATAATACAAGCTGGATTTGATTTGCTAATAAAAGATAAGTTAAATAATTTTTCTAAGAACGGTATTTTTAATTCAGAAGATATTAATAAAAATAATCTAGATCGTTATTTAGGAATAATTGAAAAACACCCCTCAAATATAATAGATTTTATTGATAGGGAAACAATTCTTGTAATTGATGAATTAGAAGATTGTACGAAATTTGCAAATAATTGGTATCTAGATTCAGAAAGTAATTTTGATAATTGTGAGTATGAATTAAATAAGACCCTTAAGAATAATCATATTAATTTAGAGGCCAAACCTAATTTACATTTAAAGTTTGACGAAATATTAAATTCACTAGGAAATTTTAATTTGATAAAATTTTATGAATTTGAATCTAAAGTCAATATTGATAATAAGTTCTTGTTAAATGATAAACGAATAAATTCATACTCTAAAAATATAGGAAAATTATCCAATGATATAAATAAAAATATAAAAAACAATGAAAAAGTATGGATATTATCAGCACAGCCATTGAGAACTAGGACATTACTTTTTGAACACGAATGTAATACAAACCTCTTAAGAAATCCTAATGATATTGATGAAGCATTTAAGTCAATTAATAATTCAACTCCTTTAATCTTAAAAAATAAGAACAATTATGAAATAGAGGGTTTTTATCTTCCGATTTGGAAAGTTGTCCTGATAACAGATAAAGAATTATTTTCACAACAATCTCTTTTTAATAATGTATTTTTTAGAAGAAAAAAAAGAAGTGTTAATTCAAATATAAATTTAAATAGGATTAATCCCGGTGATTTTATAGTTCATAAAAATCATGGAATAGGAAAATTTTTAAAAATAGAAAAAATAAATATAACAGGAGATTCAAGAGATTATTTAGTCATTCAGTATCAAGATGGGAAGATAAGTGTTGCAGCTGATCAACTTGGTAGTGTTAACAGATATAGATCAAGTGGAAAAATACAGCCAAAAATAAATAAATTAGGAGGGACGGAATGGGAAAGAATAAAAGATAAAAATAAGAAACAAATCAAAAAAGTTGCAGTCGATATTTTAAAACTTTATGCAAAGAGAGAAAAATTGAAGGGGCACATTTACCCAGAAGATGGTCCTTGGCAAGATGAATTAGAGGAATCATTCCCTTATCAACCAACACCTGATCAAATTACTGCTGTAGAAGAAATAAAATCTGATATGGAAAGTGATAAGCCAATGGACAGACTGGTTTGTGGAGATGTTGGATTTGGCAAAACAGAAGTCGCTGTTCGAGCTATTTTTAAGGCTATTACATCAGGCAAACAGGTAATATTACTAGCACCCACAACAATCCTAGCTCAGCAACATTGGAGAACAATAAACAATAGATTTTCACCTTACCCAATAAAAGTATCATTACTCAATAGATTCAAAACCGTTAATGAAAGAAAGGAAATCTATGCAGGCTTGAGAAATAACAAAATTGATTTAGTTATAGCTACGCACCAAATTTTAGGAAAAGAATTAGAAATTAAAAACTTAGGACTACTTGTTATTGATGAAGAACAAAGATTTGGAGTAAGGCAAAAGGAGAAAATTAAAAAAATCAAAACAAACATAGACGTTTTAACTCTCTCGGCGACTCCAATTCCTAGAACTCTTTATATGAGCTTATCTGGATTAAGACAAATGAGCTTACTAAATACTCCTCCTCCATCAAGAAGATCAATAAAAACCTATTTATCTGAAATAGATATGGATGTTATAAGAACTGCAATTAATCAAGAACTTGATAGGGGAGGTCAAATTTTTTATGTTCTTCCAAGAATTTCTGATATTGATCAAGCTGTAAACAAATTAAAAAATATGTTTCCCAGCTTAAAATTTATTGTTGCTCATGGGCAAATGAACGAAACAGAGCTTGAAAATGCAATGATTGTTTTTAATAATGGAGAAGTAGATCTAATGATATGCACTACGATAATTGAAAGTGGATTAGACATCCCTAAAGTAAATACAATCATTATTGAAGATTCTCACAAATTTGGCCTTTCACAACTTTATCAACTTAGAGGAAGAGTTGGTAGAAGCGGTGTACAAGCACATGCTTGGTTATTTTATCCAAATATAAATAATATTAATGACTCAGCAAAACAAAGATTGAAAGCAATAAAGGACTTTTCAGAACTAGGTAGTGGATACCAACTTGCAATGAAAGATATGGAAATAAGAGGTGTTGGTAGTTTACTAGGAGAAGAACAAAGTGGAAAGATTAATGCTGTTGGATATGATTTATATATAGAAATGCTCCATGAGGCTATTTCAGAAATCAGTGGGCAAGAAATACCTGAAGTTAATGACACTCAAATTGATCTACCAATAAATGCATTTATTCCTGCAACATGGATATTAAACAGAGAAGAGAAGCTTGAGGCTTACAAATCTGCCACTGAATGTTCAAATAATGATGATTTAACTGAATTAGCTACAGACTGGGTGAATAGATATGGAAACTTACCCAAACCTGTTGAGTCCTTAATAATGATAATGAGACTAAAATTACTAGCCAAAAAATGTGGTTTTAATAAGATCAAGCTCAAGAAGCCAAACATCTTGATAGAGACAAAATTAAAAAATTCTACTTTTAAAATTCTTAAAAATTCTTTGGCAACGAGTATTCAAAATAAATTCAATTTTAATGAAGGCGAACAATTTTCAATCATCACTATAAGGGGTTTAGGTGCCACTGAAATTCAAAATCAAATTGATCAACTTATGTTATGGTTCGGTTCTTTTGAAAGAGAAATAAGGAATTTCGATAAAGAACTTATTAAAAGAGAATAAATTATTAAATAATTATTTAAAATCCGCGAATCAGTTTGTTTTCGGTTAGGTTTATAAAAATTTATTTATTTTATGGGTGAATATATAGACGTCGGAATTCAAACTTCGATATTACCCTTATCAATTATTCTTTCATCAATTGTACTTGGCATTTTTGCGTTATTTGGAGAGGAAACAGAAAATGATGATGATGATTCTGATTCAGGAAGTGGCGGCCTAATGCAGCCTATTTGAAATTATTTATAAACAATTTGTTTTGACTTTCTTTTAGAAACTCTAATTAATCTATTAAAAGAACCTATCATTAAAATAAGAGCAGTAAAAAATGTCACAAAAATAAAAATCACCAATAATATTTCATAGAGATATGAAAAGAGATCTATTAATAATAAAAATGATTTATTAAATGTCGAAGGTAGATTTTGTAACAATAAATTTTTATTAGGAATTAAATAATTTATGTAAACTAATAAAACACTCAAAATAAACAAAAAGAAAGATTCAGTAAATAGTCTTCTTTTAGATTTTCTTCTTAATTTTAATTTTTTTTTAAAAATATATTTATCAGATTTAATATTCAAATTTGGGATGTTTAAATCTGCCATAAATCAAAGTTCAAAGAAAAATTTGTATAACTCTGAAAAGAAATTAACCTATAGTATCGTGTTTGTATTTAAGATGCTAATTGCTCTTTAATCAGAATTTATTAGTTCTTTTTTTTCTATATTTTCAAAAGGACTATAAAAATAAATAAAAAATGAGGAAAATAGAATTAAAGAGCAAATAGCAATAAACGGTGGAATAAAGAAATTGAAAAATTTCAATTTTTTATTTAAACCAAATCTTAATTTTTTGGGAATTTTAGTAGGTATATCAGTTTTTTTTATTCTTACTTTTGGCGATTCATTTAACTGATCAAAACAATTTATAGTATCTGAAAGCAATGAATTACCAATCTTTAAAACTAAAGGCTTTACATTTGGTTTGGAGCTCTTGAGAACAATATTATGTACGTTAAGATTATCGGCTTTTATATCGATTAATTTAGAATTATATATTGGGATTTCGTTTTTGATTAAAAGATTTGAATAAATATAAAAAGCATCCATAATAGGCCCTAAATGTTCAATTTTTCCTTCAATAAGCGGTTTATCAACTATGGTTAATTTCCATTGAGAAATTATAGATATTTGATCTTTATTTTCATTATTTGAATAATCGGGCAATCCGATTATTTCGAGACTTGCTGAAGATTGATGAAATGACAATTTATTTTGCATCATTTTAAAAATCGTATAAAAAATTCTTCAACTTTTGATAACCATGATTTGAAATGCAAAAAGATAAAATTAGCAAAGATTTTATGATTATTTCATCATTTTCAGCTTGATTCAAAAGCTTTTTCACTTTCATACTTTCTATATTAAATCTCTCTTTAATCAACTCAATAAATCTCTTATTAAAATCATTCCAAATAACTGAATTCTCTTCAATATCTTCTTTAGATTTCAGTATCTCTCGGATATAAGGATATAAATATTTAGACATTTCAACTGTAATTCTAATTAAGGCATCAAATTCATTAAGTTTAATATTGTTAGTAACATAAGATTTTCTCAATGGATTATTATTCCTTAATTTCCAAATAGTCACCTTATTAGGTAAAACACTATTTAGATTAAGTCTATTTGATAAAGCGTAAAGAGACTGGATACCGTTTATGTCAATAGTTTCTAGTATTAATAATAATAAATCAAGCTTCTCTATAGATTTTCTTGATACCTGATTTCTTCTCGTTAAAACTGTAATTGTTCTTTATTAGAATATTATCCAATTATAACAGAAATATTAATCCGTTTTTTGAAATAAAAATGAATATAACTTATCTAGTTCATCAATAGTTAGCATTCCATAACTCCATAATAATATTGGTAATGGAGTGTTATTTTTTATAGATAATTTTATGCCAAGTTCAATAGTAGATTCATCTAAACCTAATACATTAAATAAATAAATTATCATTTCTCTAGATATATAATTATTCATGAATTCTATTTAATACTTGAGTAAATGAGAGATTTAGTCATTTGATTTAGGACTAATTTTCTTGTAAAAAGAAATTTATTTAAAAGTAAAAATGAAAATTTCCTTATTGGAAATAAAAGAACGTTTTTATTAGCAAAAATTGATATCAATAAGTCAGTTATAAAAATAGTGAAGATAATATCTAAAATCCTGCTTGAAAAATAATTAAATTTAAAAAATATCAATTGCAATTTAGTAATAGCAGTATTTTTATTTAAAAGGTCATAAATAGTATTAACATCTCTCCAACAAGTATTTAGACCCTGACCACCAACAGGATGAAATGTATGAAATGCATCTCCTACAAAAACTAATTTTTTAAAATTTAAAACTGGTAAATTTAAGGATAATGAAACAGGAAAAATATTAAATTCGCCAATTATTTGGTCCAACTTAAATTCGTCTGGCAAGATTGTTGATAAATTATCCATTAAAAAATTTCTGTCAGAATTTAACCTTTCAATTGCCTTTAATGTACTAGAAGTCCAAATTACTTGATATAAGTTTTTTTCTAAAGGTAATAATGCAAGAGGGCCTTCCTTTCTAAAAATTTCATAAGCACGCTTTTCAAAATGACCTCTTAGAAAAACTTTAAAAGTTAAACAAGACTGACTATAAGATTTTTTTATATCAACAAAATCTAAGAATTTTTTATCAAGTGAGTTTGCTCCTGTTGAAAAGAATTGATAATCAAAACATATTTTTTTACTTAACAATCTCTGTGGTGTCATAAAAACAATATTTTCATAATTATCAATCTCTTGAAAAAATACGTTCATGAGATCCGAATGTTTAACCACCCAGCCAATATTTTGAGCAGAACTTATATCATCATCTAAGTCAGAAGTTGATAAATTAGCAAAAGCAGAAGTAACGCTATCTGAAATTGAAAGAGAATCAAAGCCAAATAAAAATGGTTCTAATTTTTCCCAAAGTCTGAATTTAGATAATATTTTTCTTGTTGAGTGAGTAATTGCATAAGTTTTATCTTTATCAATTAATCGATCTTTTGTTAATAAATCAGTTAAAAAAATATTGCAATCAAATTTTGAAAGTGCAATTGAAAGTAATAAACCTGTGGGGCCTGATCCAACAATTTTAAAATTGAATTTATTTTTCATCATATTATATGAGCTTCAACTATTTATCCAAATAAATATAGCAAATTTCCTCAAATGCTGGTCTTAATAAATAGGGGTACTCACCAACCCATAAGTTAATTTCAGGAAGCCAAGCATCGGTCAAATAAAAATCTCTGTCAAAATTACGGTTATCAGATGTTATTAAACATCTAATACTTGACCCCAGCCTAATTTGACTGTGCTTATTTTCCATAGGAAAACTTAATTTTTCCAAATAACCATCTTCATCTTCTAATTCAAGTACTAACCAAGTCCTTTTATTTTCGATAACTTCTAATTGACCTTGCCTATTAGATTGTTCTCTTGAACTTTCAATCTTTTCTGTTTTATAGATATTTGATATGTAGCCATCAAATATAGAGAAAAATTTATATTTTCTTAATTGCAAATTTTTTCTACTTGATTCAAGAATTGGGCCCCAGATAATATACAAAAAGAAACCTACACATAGGAATAGCCAGAAATTATTAGTTTGATCGCCAGTCGAACTGATAATTAATGAGATAAATCCACCAATTGAGGAAACTATTACTCTTTGAAGAATTTTTCTCGGATTCCCCAACGCGTATTTAAATTGACTTCCTGTACCAACTGCAGGAATAAGTTTTGAAATTTGACTTGAGTTAATTGGAATTAGCATTTTAAAAAATTAATTTTTCAAGTCCGTAAACTAAAGTTTCATAATTTCCAATTTTTTTAATAGCCTGTAAAACTCCTGGCATATATGCCTTTCTATCAATAGTGTCATGCTTAATTGTGTAAGTTTCACCTGGAGATCCCATAATTACTAACTGATGAGCGAGTAATCCTGGTAATCGTACAGAATGTATGTTAATTCCTGAATCTCTGATCCCTCCCCGCACACCTTTCAATGATTCAGACTCTTTTACTAAATTCTGATTAAATTTCTTTGGATATTCTTCAATCATTTCTGCAGTTTTTATACACGTCCCACTAGGAGAATCAGCTTTTTGATTATGATGCATCTCTATTAATTCAATATTGTCATAAAACCTTGCAGCTACAGATGCCGCCTGCTGAAGAAGGACCATCCCTACTGAAAAATTGGGAATTATTGCACAACCAACCGATGCTTTCTGAGCAAAAACAGACAAATCTTGTATTTGAGAAGGGCTTAGACCTGTAGTTCCCACTACTGGTGATACACCATATGCAATAGCTGATCTCGTATTTTCATATACAGAATCAGGGTGAGTAAAATCAACAAGCACAGGTTTAATTTTTTCATTTCTATATTTTTGACTAACAGAACATAAAGTTCCTTCAAAATCATTTGAAACAAAAACATCACAATTTTCAACATTTAATAATGCAGAAATATTTGAGCCATTGTTCTTTTCGTTTATGTCGATTGCTGCTACAAGTTCACAATCTGTTGAATTTAATACAGTATTAATAACTTCGCTACCCATTCTGCCTAAAGCTCCAGATACTAGTACTGGTATACGTTTTTTAGAATTTTCAATCATTTTTTTAAAAATTTTTTTTTTAAAGGTTGTTACACGCTATTTATATTGCACACAATAACGTCTTTTCATTCGTAGGCTGGTAGAAATACTTAAAGAAAATCAATGTTTACGCAGGTCCGCTCAGCAAACCGCAGAGTATCTCCTGTTGAGGATAACAAACACAAAGTTGTAATAAAAGCAGTTTATGTTGTCCTTGAGCCACAATACCAAAATTCCTTAACGGAAGCTGCAAAGTCAATAAATAAGATGAATGGTCCAATAGGTATAGACCTTAGTGGTTATCTCATCGAAGAACTTAGGAATGATAGTAATTTTGAAGATTTTAAAGAAGATATAGCTAATGCAGATATATTTGTTGCTTCTTTAATTTTCATTGAAGACCTTGCTCAAAAAGTAGTTGATGCAGTATCTCCATTTAAAGACAAACTAAAGGCATCAATTGTTTTCCCCTCCATGCCAGAGGTAATGAGATTAAACAAGCTAGGTTCATTTAGTATGGCCCAACTTGGTCAATCTAAAAGTATTATTGGAGATTTAATAAAAAAGAAAAAAGAATCTGATGGAGCAAGTTTCCAAGATTCAATGCTGAAGTTATTAAATACACTTCCTTCAATACTTAAATATCTACCGGTAGAAAAAGCTCAAGATGCTAGAACATTTATTCTGAGTTTTCAGTACTGGTTAGGTGGTACCACTGAGAACTTAAAAAACTTCTTGTTAATGATTTCTGAAAAGTACGCTGTTTCAGAGACCATAAAGGATCAAATAGAAGAATTCAAAATTCAAGACCCTGAAACATTCCCAGATTTAGGAATTTGGCATCCTCTTGCTCCTTGCATGTTTGAAAGTCTTAAAGAATATCAAAATTGGGAAAATAATAGGAAAGATCTAAATCCTAAAGATGACAAAACTCCAACAATAGGTTTAGTGCTTCAAAGGAGTCATATTGTTACGGGAGATGATGCTCATTACGTTGCTGTTATCCAAGAATTGGAATATAGAGGTGCGAGAGTACTACCTATCTTCTGTGGAGGTCTAGATTTTTCTAAACCAGTTAATGAATTTTATTTTGATTCCATAAATAACGATCAACCTATAGTAGATGGAGTTGTATCTTTAACAGGATTTGCACTTGTTGGTGGGCCAGCAAGACAAGATCATCCTAAAGCTATTGAAGCGCTAAAAAGGTTAAATAGACCCTATATGGTTGCACTTCCATTAGTCTTCCAAACCACACAAGAATGGGAAGATAGTGATCTAGGGCTTCACCCAGTTCAGGTAGCACTTCAAATTGCAATACCAGAGCTTGATGGTGCTATTGAACCTATTATTCTCTCAGGTCGTGATGATGCTACAGGTAAGGCGCATACGCTCCAAGATCGAGTTGATGTAATTGCTGAAAGAGCCATAAAATGGTCAACTTTAAGAGTTAAACAAAGAAAAGACAAAAAATTAGCCATCACAGTATTTAGTTTTCCACCAGATAAAGGAAATGTTGGTACTGCAGCGTATTTAAATGTTTTCGGTTCAATTTATAGAGTCCTCCTTGAAATGAAATCGAAAGGATATCAAATAGATGAACTTCCAAGTACTTCAAAAGAATTAATGGAAAAAGTAATTAATAACCCTGAAGCAATGGACGGCTCTCCCGAGTTAAATATTGCTCATAAGATGTCAGTAAAAGAATACGAAGAGTTCACACCATATTCACAAAGACTTGAAGAGAATTGGGGTAAACCTCCTGGAAACCTAAATAGTGACGGACAAAATCTTCTTATTTATGGAAAGCATTTTGGAAATGTTTTTATAGGTGTTCAACCTACATTCGGTTATGAAGGTGATCCAATGAGGTTACTTTATTCAAGAAGTGCTAGTCCTCACCATGGTTTTGCCGCTTATTACACCTATGTAGAAAAAATCTGGGGAGCTGATGCTGTTCTTCATTTTGGAACTCACGGATCACTTGAATTTATGCCTGGTAAACAGATGGGCATGAGTGAAACATGTTATCCGGATTCTCTCATTGGATCATTACCTAATTTGTATTACTATGCCGCCAATAATCCATCTGAAGCAACAATTGCTAAGAGAAGAGGATACGCTTCAACTATTAGTTATCTGACTCCTCCAGCAGAAAATGCAGGACTCTACAAAGGACTTAAAGAACTAAGTGAACTGGTTGGGTCATACCAACAATTAAGAGAAAATAGTAGGGGTATTCAAATTGTTAATGCAATAGTTGAGACTTCTAAACAATGTAACCTTGACAAAGATGTAGAGCTCCCTTCAAAAGACGTAGAAAAACTCTCAATAGATGAAAGGGATTTATTTGTTGGTAATGTCTATAAACAGTTGATGGAAATTGAAAGTAGATTATTACCGTGCGGTTTACATACTATTGGAGAAGCTCCAACAGCAGAAGAAGCTGTCGCAACTCTCGTAAATATTGCATCTTTAGAGAGAGAACAAGAGGGATTAAGATCTCTTCCTGGATTACTTGCAGAATCCATGGGTCTAACTATTGAAAAAATATATGATGGTAATAATAAAGGTGAACTTAAATTTGTAGAGTT
>QCPF01000025.1 GCA_003212655.1 Prochlorococcus sp. AG-436-D21
CTCCACGTCCAGGCCCATCGCAAGGAAATGCATAACCTAAATCTTTCTTATCAGGGATTAATTTTGTTCCTCTAGCATCAAGTGCACCTTTAATAAGGATTAGTGCAGTTGTATGAAGACCTAAAGCGATAGCATGATGAACTAAGAAATCTGCAGGTCCGATAGGTAAGAAAGCACTTAATGCATCTTGTCTATTGATAAGATCCATCCAGTAATGATTACCTGGCAATGAATTAGCTGCGAGACTTGCTGAGCTTGTAGGATCAGATAGCAAAGCGTTAAAGCCATACATCATCTTACCTTGAGCAGCTTGAACGAATTGAGCAAATACTGGCTCAATTAGAATTTGTTTTTCAGGATTACCAAAAGCTACAACAACATCGTTGTGAACATAAATTCCAAGAGTATGGAATCCTAGCAACATTGTTACCCAGCTAAGGTGACTTATCAAAGCTTCCTTTGTTCCAAGAACTCTTGCTAGTACATTATCTTTGTTTAATTCGGGATCATAATCTCTAACAAAGAAAATAGCTCCATGTGCAAATGCACCAACCATCAAGAACATTGCTATGTACTGATGATGACTATATAAAGCAGATTGTGTAGTGTAGTCCCTTGCAATAAAAGCGTAAGACGGAAGTGCGCCCATATGTTGCGCTACAAGAGAAGTTGCTACACCAAGTGATGCTAATGCTAGACCTAGTTGGAAATGTAATGAATTATTTACAGTTTCATATATTCCATCGTGGTTAATTCCGAAACTACCTTTATGAGGATCATTAGGATGTCTTGTATTATGAGCTTCTGTAATTTCTTTGAGGCTATGACCAATACCAAAGGTATTTCTATACATATGACCAGCAATTACAAAAACTGTTCCAATCGCAATATGATGATGCGCAATATCAGTAAGCCATAATGCTTCGCTTTGAGGATGAAGACCACCTAAGAAAGTAAAAATTGCTGTACCAGCTCCCTCAGCTGTTCCAAATACTTGATCTAGAGAATCAGGATTTTGGGCATATGCTCCCCAATTTAAAGTAAAGAAAGGAGCTAGTCCTGCAGGGTGTGGAAGCACCGTTAACCAGTTATCCCAACCTACATGCTGACCTCTTGATTCAGGTATAGCAACATGGACCAAATGACCTGTCCAGGCAATACTACTAAAACCAAATAAGACAGCTAAATGATGATTTAATCTTGACTCTGCATTTTTAAACCAGGCTAGAGAAGGTCTGAATTTTGGTTGTAAGTGTAACCAACCTGCAAATAGAGTCCAACAAGCCAAGATACTCATGAATATTGAAGCTTGGAAGAGTTGCTCATTAGTTCTCATTCCAATTGTGTACCACCAATGGTATAAGCCTGAGTAAGCTATGTTTACTGGGCCATTAGCTCCAGCTTGTGTCATTGCTTCTGTGATGCCAGATCCAAAATGAGGATCCCATATGGCATGAGCAATAGGACGAACATGAGTTGGATCAAGTACAAATTGCTCAAAGTTACCTTGCCAAGCAATATGAAATAAGTTTCCAGCTACCCAGAGGGCGATTATTGCTAGATGACCAAAATGTGTAGAGAAAAGCTTCTGATAAAGCTTTTCTTCGGTCATACCATCATGACTTTCAAAGTCGTGAGCGGTAGCTATTCCGTACCATATTCGTCTGGTTGTAGGGTCCTGAGCTAGACCCTGGTTAAATGATGGAAATTTTGTTGCCATTGAATTAAAAAGGTGAAGTTCAGGTAATTAGCCCAGGCCGAAAAGGCGAGCATGGAAGAAAGCCCATGTGGTAGCAATACCACCGACAAGGAAGTGTGTCACACCTACTGCTCTACCCTGAGTGATAGATAAAGCTCTTGGTTGAATGGTTGGAGCAACTTTAAGTTTATTATGTGCCCAAACAATTGATTCGAATAATTCTTGCCAATATCCTCGTCCACTAAAGAGGAACATTAAACTAAATGCCCATATGAAGTGAGCTCCTAAGAACATCAAACCGTACATGCTTATGGATTGACCATAACTTGTTAATACTTGAGAAGCTTGCGCCCAAAGGAAATCTCTTAACCAACCATTAATAGTAATCGAGCTTTGTGCGAAATTACCACCAGTAAGTCCCCAAACATCACTCTGCATTTTCCAAGAGAAGTGGAAAATAACTATTGATAAACAGTTATACATCCAGAAAAGAGCCAAGAAAACGTGATCCCATGAAGAAACTTGACATGTACCACCTCTTCCAGGACCATCACAAGGGAATCTAAATCCTAAAGAAGCTTTATCAGGGATCAACCTTGAACTTCTTGCATAAAGTACACCCTTGAGAAGTATCAAAACAGTTACGTGGATTTGAAAAGCATGAATATGATGAATCATTAAATCAGCTGTCCCTAATGGAATTGGAGCTATGGCGACCTTTCCGCCAACCTCTACTAAACTTCCATTAAAAACTTCACTTAAAGCCTTGTGAGGTAAAGCTTCTGCAGTACCTGCTAAAAGAGAAGTTCCAACAGCAGATGCTTGAATACTCTGTACCCATTGAGCAAAAATTGGCTGAAGTTGGATTGCAGAATCACTAAACATATCTTGGGGTCTACCCAAAGCTCTCATAGTATCGTTGTGAATATAGAGTCCAAAACTATGGAATCCTAACCACATACATACCCAGTTCAAGTGGCTAATTAGGGCATCTCTGGCTTTTAGAATTCTGTCTAATACATTATCAATATGTTTTGCTGGATCGTAATCTCTGACCATTGCAATTCCCGCATGCGCCCCAGCTCCTACTATGAATAATCCACCTATCCACATGTGATGGGTAAATAAACCAAGAACTGTCATGTAGTCAGTAGCTATATATGGGTATGGAGGCATCGCATACATATGATGAGATACAAGAATGCTTATTGATCCAAGCATTGCTAAGTTAACCGCAAGCTGGGCATGTCTACTTTCTGCCATGAACTCAAAAAGACCTTGATGACCTTTAGGAGCAGGAAATAATATTGGGTCTCCCTGCTGTGAATCTAATATTTCTTTCATACTATGACCAATACCGTAATTGGTTCTATACATATGGCCACCAATGATTGCTATTACACCAAAAGCTAAATGATGATGTGAAACATCGGTCATCCATAAGCTTCCTGTAACAGGGTTAAGCCCACCTTTGAAGGTAAGGAAGTCTGAAAAAGCTAACCAGTTTAAACTAAAGAAATTACCTGTACCACTTGCTAATCCTGGGAATATCTGACCAACCCCTAACTCTTTCGCCATCAATATCCAGAAGATTTATTTCTTGAGTTATACCTCTACCCTTGTAATCAAGTCGTATATGTTTGTAATCCCATCTTTTTATTCCTCTTTCTTTGAATGTATTTAATAGGGCTTCTCGTTCAGCTTTCGCCTTTTCAATTTGTTCTTGTTGCTCTTCTTTTCTTTTCTTTTCTTCTGCCTCTAATTCCTCTATAGAAACTTGGACTTTTGGTTGTGCTGCTGCTATTGCATTTGCAAGTGCTTCTGGATCTTTCAATTGTTCTACTCTTTCCATAGATATTCTGCTCACTACTTTTCCATTTGAATTTTTTAATTCAAAATTATTTCCTCTTTGTCCAGATCTATTTTCATCTGCTATTTCTCTACTTGAAATCTCTTTTCTAATTAGTGCTGCTTCAACAGCAGCGTCAAAATTACTCAACATTGTTTGTCTTTAAATTTAATTATTTTTTAGCATTAAAAAATTTAGAAAAAATGTTTTATTAAATTCTTTTGATTTAAGAGTTTAGAAAATACAAAATTTTAGGGTTACGGAAAGGGTTACGAAACCTCTGTATCCACTAAAAAATTGACCTATGTTGTGTCATATCGCCCCATTTTGTCCCAATATTTCTTGGTTTTAATCCCTCCCTCTCCGTGATAATTTGGATAGTGGAAGTTTATAAGAGTTCGTTGAGGTTTCAGATCTACTGATAAGACAACAGATCCCAGAATATGAAGTACTTACAGGTTCGCAGATGTTCAATATTACTTCAACCAAATGTTGGGTAAATTACCTCTACCTAAGGTCATGTTAGTTCGTATTAGTTCATCTGGGTTCTTTAGCGTTTTTTTCTAGTGACTCACTCTTTGTATTATTAGAAGTTCAAGTAGTCTACTAGCCAAATATTGTCCTTATATTTATTGGTCTTAATCGCGCTCTATCCGTAATTAATTCAAAAATTTTAAATAATGTTTGTCTTAAAATAAGTCAAGATTAATATTTTTAAGTTCATCAATAGAATTTAAAATCAAGTCAGCTCCTGCATTTCTAAGATTTGTTTCGTAAGAATTACGTTCTTTCAATCGAGAATTTAAATGTAAATGAGGGGGAGCTATTCCGATACTTATGAATTTCTGAGATGGTATTTCTTTTCTAGCGTTTATAACTGTATTTATATCTGCAATAGTATCACCTACATATGCAATGGGAATATTTGATTCGCCAAATTCATTTCCCATAAGCTTTTTTGATAAGTTAATAAAACCTTTAGGATTAGGCTTGTCAGGGGCATCTCCCATAGATATTAATGGTGGTGATTTTAGTCCAAGTCTTTTTTCTAAAACAAATTTTGCAGAAGCAGACTCGGCACCACTTACGAAACCCCAGATTATTCCATTGCTCTGAATTACATCAAAAAACTCCTTATCAACTAATAACTCCTCATTTGTTATGTATCCAGACCAATATTTACTATCTTTATTTGGATCTCCACCAAAGTAAAACTTCTCAAAACATTTTACTATTTCTTCTCTTGGAGGAATTTTAAGGTTTAATTTCTCTTTTTGTATAAATCTTCTTATAAGTTCTAAACTTAAATCCCAATCATTATTCCAGATCCCTTCATTTTTTGCTTCATCAATATCTACATAACTTGGCTCCCATCCCGAAAATTTGTGAACTGTTTTTTTTAATGAAAGTCTGTAACTATTTTCTACGCTTCGGATTACCCCATCTATGTCAAACAAAATTAAACCAATATTTTTCAATTAATTAACTTAACTCTTAACATAAAAATTAGTATTCTTACAAAGAAAAAGCAAAGAAAGATATTTTATTTATAAAATTATTGATTATTTAAACTTAATTTTTTGTAAATATCCTCTGGGAGTGAGAAATATTTCATCAACTAAGGTTGTTTGAGAATTGCCAATAATAATGATTGATAACATATCAATCTCTCTAAAAGGAATGGTGTTTAAAGTAAAAAATTTTTTGGATTGATTTTCTCTCCCTACTTGTCTAGCTATTAAAACTGGAGTATCCCCATGCCTAGATTCTAGACATATATCTATTACACTTTTTAACTGCCAATTTCTTTCAATGGATTGAGGATTAAATAAAGCTATTACAAAGTCACCCACAAGAGCTCCTTGAATTCTTTTTTCAATTAAAGACCATGGAGTTAATTTATCGCTTAAGCTTATTGAACAAAAGTCATTCATTAGTGGTGCGCCACTAATCGCAGCAGCTAATTGAACACTACTAACACCTGGATGTACTTCAAAGTAAGGTCTGCATTCTTTTTTGATTTTTTGAAGCAATTCTAAAAGCAAACCAGCCATGCCATAAAATCCAGATTCACCCGAAGAAACTAAAGCCACTTTTATTCCTTCCTCAGCGAGTTTAATTGCTTTACTACATCTCTCTTTTTCCTGAGTAAGTTGACTTTCAATTAAAACTTGGTCACTCCTTTTTAAGGGCTTAATTAAATCCAAATACATTTTGTATCCGATCCAAACAGTACATCTTGAAAGTGCTTTTTTTGCATTATTGGTTAGGAAGGAGATATCACCAGGTCCACTGCCTATAATATGTATCTCGCCATGGGTTGGATTATATTGATTTTTTGATTCTGCTACAGCTATAGTTACTGCCCCAGATTGATTTTTAAAAATTCTTTTTTCTTCTAATAATTTTGATTCCTCTCCTGCTGCGAGTAAGCAAGAGGCTTCTGCTACGGAAGGGGTGCCGATTTCCTTTTGCACGACATTTGATGGATTTGGAACAATTATTGTTGAAAGATCTTCTTTACTAAAAAACTTTATAGGCAAGTTTTTTTCTTCAGAAAGTTCTAAAATTCCTTTCTCATCTTTTTTTAAATCAATAGTTGCAAATCCCGCAATTGATTTCTGTGATAAATTTCCTGACTCCAAAAAATTATTTAAAGAATTTGCTATTAATTCTTTGCTTGTGTTTCTTTCACATCCAATGCCAATCCACAATACGGGCGGATGCCAATTTCTTTTATTATTTTCAAATATACTTATATGAAATGTTGAATCTGGATTTTCAATTTCTTTATCATTAATTTGATTAATAATCTTCCCTGATTGTGAAGTTTTCCATAAGCCATTACCAGATAATTGTTTGCAAAATATTTCCTCGTTCTTGGCTTGTTTAATTACTAGTTTTGACCAATCTTCTATATTGCCAGATCTTTTCCAACCCCATTGATTCCCAAATGAATCAAGATTTAAGAAATTTTGATCATTGGAATTATTAGTTTCTATTATTTCTCCACCAAGTAAACTAGCAATTTGACATGCAATATTATGCGTATTTGACTGATGTAAGCCAATTAATGGAACTATCTTGGAACATTTTTTATCTATAACGATTACACCAGGATCCTTATCTTTAGAGGTTAAAAAAGAATTTATTATGCGTATTGATGCAGCAATTGAACCGATAAAAATTATTAAATCTATCTCCTGCCATTTTTTAAGTAAGATTTCTCTAGGTTTTTGTACTTGAATAAGTTCATTTTCCTCCCAATCATCATTTGAAGAACCTGCAATGTAAATATCTTTGACAAAATTGTTTTTTTTAAGTCTTTTTAAAATTTCTTGTGAATTATTAGATAGACCTATAGCAATTCCTTTCAAATCAGAAACTATTGATAATTACGTTGAAATTATATCCTGTCGCTGGATTTAAAAAATTTTCTTTGAAATATAAAAAAAAATTTAAGAAATTTATATAAAATTTGAGTAAAAATACTCATATTTTAGTCATAGACTAGAATTTAACAAAATATTCATATAGTAACAATCATTAGAACATTTGTTACGTTAATGCATATCGAAAGAATCTTTGCCTTATTATTTTTGAAACGAATATTTAAAGTTTCGAAGGATTCGTTTTCTTGATCATTATCATTAAAAATAAGTTCAAGATCCGATCAATCGGCTTTAATGTCAATTATTTTCGAGGTGCTAGATGACCATCAGCCCACCAGAAAGTGGAGAAAAAAACAAAAAAGTTTTGGAGGATCCTGTTAAGGCCGATCCAAGACCAATTGATTTTGCCAAATTAGATAAGCCAGGTTTCTGGTCAAGTAAATTATCTAAGGGTCCAAAGACTACAACTTGGATCTGGAATTTGCATGCTGACGCACACGATTTCGATGTGCATACAGGCGATGCTGAAGAAGCAACAAGAAAAATCTTTTCAGCTCATTTTGGACATCTTGCAGTCATTTTTATATGGATGAGTGCTGCATTTTTCCATGGAGCAAGATTTTCTAATTATTCAGGTTGGTTAGCTGACCCAACTCATGTCAAACCCGGAGCTCAGCAAGTATGGGCAATTGTTGGTCAAGAAATGCTTAATGCTGACCTTGGTGCTAACTACAACGGCATTCAAATTAGTTCAGGAATATTCCACATGTGGCGAGCATGGGGTATTACTAACGAGAGTGAACTTATGGCATTAGCAATAGGTGCTGTAGTAATGGCTGCTCTTATGCTTCATGCTGGAATTTTTCATTATCACAAAGCAGCTCCAAAAATGGAGTGGTTCCAAGATATTGAGTCTATGCTTAATCACCACATAGCTGGTTTAGTAGGACTAGGGTCTTTAGCATGGGCTGGCCATTGTATTCATATCGGAGCTCCTACGGCAGCTATATTAGATGCAATAGATGCAGGCTCTCCTCTAGTAATCAATGGTAAAGAAATAGCAACGATTGCAGATATGCCTATGCCTCATCAACTCTGTGATCCACAAATTATCGGTCAGATATTCCCAGGATTAGCAAGTGGTACAGGTAATTTCTTTAGTTTAAACTGGTTAGCTTTTTCAGACTTCCTTACCTTCAAAGGTGGGCTTAACCCTGTTACAGGAAGCTTATGGATGACCGATGTTTCACATCATCATTTAGCTTTTGGTGTAATAGCAATCATTGGTGGCCATATGTATAGAACCAATTACGGTATTGGTCATAGTATGAAAGAAATATTAGATTCACAGCAGGGAGACCCAATATTATTTCCTGCTCCTAAAGGTCATCAAGGTCTTTTTGAGTTCATGGCAGAAAGTAGACATGCCCAGCTTGCGGTTAACTTAGCAATGCTTGGATCAATAAGCATTCTTGTATCTCATCATATGTATGCGATGCCTCCATACCCATATATAGCTACTGACTACATGACAGTTCTTGGTTTATTTACCCATCACATGTGGATAGGTGGATTATTCATAGTAGGAGCTGGGGCGCATGCGGGAATTGCAATGGTCAGAGATTACGATCCAGCAAAACATATTGATAATGTATTAGACAGAATTCTAAAAGCCAGAGATGCCCTAATTAGCCACTTGAACTGGGTATGTATGTGGTTAGGATTCCATAGTTTTGGACTCTATATTCACAACGATACTATGAGAGCTTTGGGTAGACCCCAAGATATGTTTAGTGATTCTGCAATCCAACTTCAGCCAATTTTTGCTCAATGGGTACAGAGTATTCAAGCATCTGCTGTTGGAACTTCTCTTTTAGCAGGTACTGCAGAAGCTTTACCTCACAAGGCTTTAAGTGAAGTTTTTAATGGAAGTTTAGTAGAGGTTGGCGGAAAGGTCGCCATAGCTCCAATTCCATTAGGGACAGCTGATTTAATGATTCATCATATTCATGCTTTTCAAATCCACGTAACTGTTTTGATACTTCTCAAGGGTGTACTTTATGCAAGAAGTTCAAGGTTGATCCCTGATAAAGCTTCTTTAGGATTTAGATTCCCTTGTGATGGTCCTGGAAGAGGTGGTACATGTCAAGTTTCTTCATGGGATCACGTTTTCTTGGCTCTTTTCTGGATGTATAACTGTTTATCAATAGTTATTTTCCACTTCTCTTGGAAAATGCAGAGTGATGTTTGGGGACTTACTGGTGGTAATTTCGCACAAAGCTCGATTACTATTAATGGTTGGTTAAGAGATTTCCTTTGGGCGCAAGCTTCTCAAGTATTAACAAGTTATGGTCAATCCATAAGCATGTACGGTTTGATGTTCTTAGGAGCTCACTTCATATGGGCATTTAGTTTAATGTTCCTCTTTAGTGGACGAGGATATTGGCAAGAATTATTCGAATCAATTGTTTGGGCACATAATAAACTTAAAGTTGCTCCAACCATTCAACCAAGAGCTTTATCTATCACTCAGGGTAGAGCAGTAGGTGTGACACACTTCCTTGTCGGTGGTATTGCTACCACATGGGCTTTCTTCCATGCTCGCCTTTTCGGCCTGGGCTAATTACCTGAACTTCACCTTTTTAATTCAATGGCAACAAAATTTCCATCATTTAACCAGGGTCTAGCTCAGGACCCTACAACCAGACGAATATGGTACGGAATAGCTACCGCTCACGACTTTGAAAGTCATGATGGTATGACCGAAGAAAAGCTTTATCAGAAGCTTTTCTCTACACATTTTGGTCATCTAGCAATAATCGCCCTCTGGGTAGCTGGAAACTTATTTCATATTGCTTGGCAAGGTAACTTTGAGCAATTTGTACTTGATCCAACTCATGTTCGTCCTATTGCTCATGCCATATGGGATCCTCATTTTGGATCTGGCATCACAGAAGCAATGACACAAGCTGGAGCTAATGGCCCAGTAAACATAGCTTACTCAGGCTTATACCATTGGTGGTACACAATTGGAATGAGAACTAATGAGCAACTCTTCCAAGCTTCAATATTCATGAGTATCTTGGCTTGTTGGACTCTATTTGCAGGTTGGTTACACTTACAACCAAAATTCAGACCTTCTCTAGCCTGGTTTAAAAATGCAGAGTCAAGATTAAATCATCATTTAGCTGTCTTATTTGGTTTTAGTAGTATTGCCTGGACAGGTCATTTGGTCCATGTTGCTATACCTGAATCAAGAGGTCAGCATGTAGGTTGGGATAACTGGTTAACGGTGCTTCCACACCCTGCAGGACTAGCTCCTTTCTTTACTTTAAATTGGGGAGCATATGCCCAAAATCCTGATTCTCTAGATCAAGTATTTGGAACAGCTGAGGGAGCTGGTACAGCAATTTTTACTTTCTTAGGTGGTCTTCATCCTCAAAGCGAAGCATTATGGCTTACTGATATTGCGCATCATCATATTGCGATTGGAACAGTTTTTGTAATTGCTGGTCATATGTATAGAAATACCTTTGGTATTGGTCATAGCCTCAAAGAAATTACAGAAGCTCATAATACAAGACATCCTAATGATCCTCATAAAGGTAGTTTCGGAATTAACCACGATGGAATATATGAAACTGTAAATAATTCATTACATTTCCAACTAGGTCTAGCATTAGCATCACTTGGTGTAGCAACTTCTCTTGTAGCGCAACATATGGGCGCACTTCCGTCTTACGCTTTTATTGCAAGGGACTACACTACACAATCTGCTTTATATAGTCATCATCAGTACATAGCAATGTTCTTGATGGTTGGTGCATTTGCACATGGAGCTATTTTCTTTGTTAGAGATTATGATCCCGAATTAAACAAAGATAATGTACTAGCAAGAGTTCTTGGAACAAAGGAAGCTTTGATAAGTCACCTTAGCTGGGTAACAATGTTGCTAGGATTCCATACTCTTGGAATTTATGTTCACAACGATGTTGTTGTAGCTTTTGGTAATCCTGAAAAACAAATTCTAATTGAGCCAGTATTTGCTCAATTCGTTCAAGCTGCTCAAGGTAAGATGATGTATGGCTTTAACGCTTTGCTATCTGATCCTACAAGCTCAGCAAGTCTCGCAGCTAATTCATTGCCAGGTAATCATTACTGGATGGATCTTATCAATAGACAAGATGCATTAAGTGCTTTCTTACCTATCGGACCTGCAGATTTCTTAGTTCATCATGCTATCGCTTTAGGTCTTCATACAACTGCACTAATCCTTATTAAAGGTGCACTTGATGCTAGAGGAACAAAATTAATCCCTGATAAGAAAGATTTAGGTTATGCATTTCCTTGCGATGGGCCTGGACGTGGAG
>QCPF01000026.1 GCA_003212655.1 Prochlorococcus sp. AG-436-D21
CATAGACTTGAACCCCTACAAAGATCTGTGCATTCTTAGAATTTGACATCCTATAGCTAAATTCAGTTAAATTTCTATTATCAAGTAACTTACAAAAATCAATTAGACTACCAGCACGTTCAGGAATTTCAACAGCCATCATTACTTCTTTACACTCTCCAAGTTCTGCTCTTTCTGCTACAAATCTAAGTCTCTCGAAATTCATATTTGCACCACATGCAATCGCAACCATTTTCCTATTTGAATGATTCGAATTTAAAATATCTTTTTTCATTCCCGCTATTGATAAGGCACCTGCTGGCTCTAGTATTGATCTGGTATCCTCAAAAACATCTTTTATAGCAGCACAGATTTCATCAGTATTAACCCTAATCATCTTATCTATATATTTTCTACCAATTTCAAAAGTATTTTTACCAATTTTTTTAACTGCCACTCCATCTGCAAATTGACCTACAGAAGATAGTTCCACAATTTTTTCTTCTTCCAAAGATTTCGTCATAGCATCAGCATCTTCTGGTTCTACACCAATAATTTTTACTTCAGGCCATACTTTTTTAACGTATAAGGATATACCTGATATCAATCCCCCACCACCTACAGCAATATAAATTGCATAGGGTTTTTCCTTAAGTTGTTGTTCAAGTTCTATAGCTATAGTTCCTTGTCCTGCTATTACTTCTGGATCATCAAAGGGATGAATAAAGCATAAATTTCTTTCTTGGCTAATCCTTATTGCCTCTTTGTAAGTTTCATCATAGTTATCGCCATATAATATAACTTTTGCGTTTAAATTTTTTACTGCATTAACTTTTACTAGAGGTGTGGTAATGGGCATTAATATTGTGGCTTGGCAATTTAACTTAAGGGCACTAAGTGCAACCCCTTGAGCATGATTACCAGCACTAGAAGTAATTACTCCCTGAGCAAGCTGTGAATTAGTGAGCTTACTCATTTTGTTATATGCACCTCTTATTTTGAAAGAAAATACATCCTGAAGATCTTCTCTTTTTAGAAAAACTTCATTATTAAGTGTATTACTTAAATTATGAGCTTTCTCTAGTGGTGTTTTTTTTGCAACTTCATAGACTTCAGCTTGAAGTATTTTTTCAAAATAATCATTCATATATATATATTTAGCATTAATTATTAATCTAATAAAACATTACATGATCTATTTCAAAAAAAATACTCATTTTGCACCTCGGCGTTTTAGATTATATAGATACCAATTTTTGTTAAATGCTTTTAAGTGAGTTAAGTCATCCAAATCAACTTCATGGCTTAACAGTTTCACAATTAGAGGAAATTGCTTGTCAAATTAGAGAAAGACATCTTCAGGTAGTATCTACTAGTGGAGGACACCTTGGTCCTGGATTAGGTGTAGTTGAGTTGACATTGGCTTTATATCAAACTCTTGATCTTGATTTTGACAAAGTTGTTTGGGATGTAGGACATCAAGGTTACCCTCATAAATTAATTACAGGACGTTTCAGTCAATTTGATTCTCTAAGGCAACAAAATGGAGTCGCTGGATATCTAAAAAGAAGTGAAAGTAAATTTGATCATTTTGGTGCTGGACATGCAAGTACTTCTATTTCTGCTGCTTTAGGAATGGCAATAGCAAGAGACAGAAAAGGTGAAAATTATAAATGTGTCGCTGTTATTGGAGATGGAGCACTAACTGGAGGAATGGCATTAGAAGCTATAAATCATGCAGGTCACTTACCAAATACGCCTTTAGTTGTAGTATTGAACGATAATGACATGTCTATTTCACCTCCGGTTGGAGCCCTTTCATCTTACTTAAATAAGGTTAGAGTAAGTCCACCATTGCAATTTTTGTCCGATAGTGTTCAAGAAAGTGTAAAAAATATTCCCTTAATTGGTAAGGATATCCCAGAAGAACTAAAAAATATTAAAGGAAGCGTTAGACGGCTATCTGTACCAAAGGTTGGAGCTGTTTTTGAAGAACTTGGATTTACATATATGGGTCCAATTGATGGTCATGATATTGGAAATTTAGTTAAGACCTTTAACGCTGCTCACAAACTTAAAAGACCTGTACTTGTTCATGTTGTCACAACAAAAGGGAAAGGTTACCCATATGCAGAAGCCGATCAGGTTGGGTATCATGCACAGTCTGCATTTGACCTTACAACGGGCAAATCTATTCCATCAAAGAAACCTAAACCTGTTAGTTATAGTAAAATATTTGGTCAAACCTTATTAAAAATATGTGAGCAAGATAGCAAAGTCGTTGGTATTACAGCTGCAATGGCTACAGGTACTGGTTTAGATATATTGCAAAAAAATATACCTGATCAATACATCGATGTAGGAATAGCAGAACAACATGCAGTTACTCTTGCGGCAGGAATGTCTTGCGATGGTCTTAAACCTGTTGTAGCTATTTATAGTACTTTTCTTCAACGTGCTTTCGACCAATTAATTCATGATGTAGGGATTCAAAATTTACCAGTATCGTTTGTACTTGATAGAGCTGGGATAGTTGGGGCTGACGGTCCTACTCATCAAGGTCAGTACGATATCAGTTATATGAGATCTATACCTAATTTTGTATTGATGGCACCAAAAGATGAGTCTGAATTACAAAGAATGTTAATTACTTCAATTAACCATAATGGCCCTACAGCTCTAAGAATACCAAGAGGTTCTGGATTAGGGGTGGCTGTAATGGATGAGGGTTGGGAACCTTTAAATATAGGCGAAGCAGAAATAATTGAAGAAGGAGAAGATATTTTAATTATTGCTTATGGATCAATGGTTGCATCAGCAATTGAAACTGCAAATATCCTAAAAAATATGAACATTAATGCATGTATTGTTAATGCAAGATTTGTGAAACCTCTAGATAAAAATCTTATTATGCCTTTAGTAAGTAGAATTCAAAAAGTAGTAACTATGGAAGAAGGAACCTTAATTGGTGGATTTGGTTCTGCAATAGTTGAATTACTTAACGATAATGAAGTAAACATCCCTGTATACAGAATAGGTATACCTGATGTTTTAGTTGATCATGCTTCACCTGACCAGAGTAAAGAAAAATTAGGACTTAAGCCTGATCAGATGGCAGATAAAATTGTTAAGAAATTTAAGTTAAATAATTAAAAAATTTATAAATAAATTTTTATAAAACACCACGTGAGGCTAATCCTAAGATTGCACCAATTCCGAAAATATGACCTAGGCAATTAGCACCTACAACTGATGCGTGACTTAAACCACCATAGAATTTTGAATTAGGTATTTCAAAACCTTCATTTGGTTTTCTTATAGTTGCTCTGGCAATTGCATAAGCAAAAACATTACATGCAATCATTACGACGGCACACTTTGGAGACCAAGAAAAAGTTGCTGGTTCTGCAGCTGCAAATAATGTAGTAAACATAAAAAATTGTTATTTTCATATATTCTCTAATACTTTTACCTAAAAAACACAAAATTGTAAAAGGTCTTAAGAGTTGTTTACTTCTAAGCTATTTAACAACCTTACAAAACCAAACAAAATAACAAAATCACTTAAAGTTAGGAAGGATTCTGCTAAACCATGCAGAAAGTCAACCTCAACAAGGGTACTATTGTAGTAATTTAGTGTGAAGATAGATACCAATATAGTTATCAATACGAATAAAACAGTTAAGGAAAATCCTGTTTTTACAAAATTATTAACAGATTTTATTTTATATAAGAAGAACAAAAATATTGCATAAGGAATTATTGATACTGCGAACAAAAATGTGTTATCGATTGAACCTAATTTTTCTATAAATTTTAAAAATAAATCATTCATAATTCTCTTTTCCTCTATAAATCTTTATTGCTGCTAAGGCTAATGTTGAATTTCCTATAAATGTAAATATTCCTTGAAGTGATACTAGACCGTAAAGATTTTCCTGGTTGTCATAGATATGCCATGTGATCGCACACATAGCACCTATTAAGTTTGGGACCATAGCGAGGCTTAACCAAAAAAATAAATTATATTTTTTATATGTAGAAATTTTTTTTATGACAAATATGGCAACAATCCATTCTATTACTGATGAGATATGTATTAACCAAGTTCCAAATGATAATTCGTGCAAAATTTTATATTTTTTTCTTTAAAACGTTGAGAACTTCTCTAGCATGATTTATAGGTAAAACACTAATCCATCTATAAGAAATTTCCCCTTCTGGAGAAATCAAAAAAGTATTTCTATCTGAAAATGGAGGAATCCAAGAACCATATTTATCACTAATAATTCCGTCAGGATCAGATAATAAAGTGTAGTTTATGGACTTCTCGCTGCAGAAACTTTCATGAGAATCTTGATTATCAGCGCTAATCCCAACAATTTCGGCATTATTTTTTGAAAAATCTTTTTTTAATTCTGAGAAACCTCTAGCTTCAAGTGTGCAGCCTGCTGTAAAATCTTTAGGGTAAAAATACATAACTAGCCATTTACCTTGAAAATCACTTAATTCCCAAGTTGTTTTCGTTTTTATGTTTTTATTAAAACCTTCTAACTGAAAGTTGGGAGCCATATCTCCAACTTCAGGAGCAAAATCAAAAGATAAGGCTGAATTACAATTAAATAAGAGAATAAATGGTATTAATATACTTGCAACTAAATTTCTCATCAAATTTAGAATTTTCTTAAATCAACTCCATTTGATTTAGCAAATTTATCTAAACCTACTTTTTGTATAGATTTTAGGGCTTTGGTACTTACTTTTATATTTACCCATTTTTTCCCCTCTTCCCACCATAGTCTCCTTTTTTGGAGATTAACTTGTTGCAATTTTTTTGTACGAATATGTGAGTGACTCACTGCCATCCCGTTATTAGCTTTTGCACCAGTAAGTTCGCAAACTCTTGACATATTTATTGAGTTATATCTTTAAAAATTTTAACACATGACTCAATTTGTTGAATTAAGTAATTCAGAAATTAATTCGGCATTATTATTTTGTAAATTAATTATCTGTTCTTGATCTAATCCGCCTACGGAAAGCTTGGCCATATCGTAAACATGATTAGCAATTTTAGATGCCAATGGATTTTCAATAGGGTCTTTTTTATCAATAATAATTTTGTTGCTTGTAATTTTATTAAGACCAACAATAAGAGGATGTTCTTTATTAATTAAGAGCACATGATATTCAGGTAAGCCTGGCATCTTTTGTTCCATGTAAGCTCCCATATCATTAATTCTTCTCATTTGTTCTGGAAGCAAGATCATCGCTGGTGGAGCATCATTACTTGAAAGTGACTGCACTTTAACTGTTACTTTCTCATTTTTAAGGGCCTTAACTATCATTTCTCTCAGATTATCTGTATTTGATTTGCCATCCTTATCTACAATTTCTTTAGATTCATTATCATCAAGTTCATTTATTTCTGAATCAACTCTTTGAAACTGATAATCTTCGTTTTTACTTTCTAACCAAGGAAGAAATTGTGCATCAATTAAGGGATCTGATTTAATAACTTCTTTATTATCAGATAAGCAGATATTTAATGCGCTTGACTGAGCAATCGAATCTGAACAATAAATTATTTTTTTAGAATCAGTTAAGTTACTTCGTTCCTTGTAATTTGCCAGAGTTGTGTAATATTTATCATTAGATTTGATAAGAGTTTTATTTTCAATATCTTTAGTGACGTCTTTATCAGAATTTATTATTGTTTCGAAAATTATACTGTTATTGACTAAATCAGCAAATTTTTCATCTTCGATAGCACCAATTTTAATAAAAGCAGAGATTGAATCCCAAATTTCTGCATAAAATTCTGGAGAATTTTTTATCAAATCCTTTAGTTTATTAGCGATTTTTTTTGAGATGAATGATGATATGGACCTTACTTTTCTATCTGTTTGTAATGCACTTCTACTAACATTTAGGGGTATATCTGTAGAGTCAATAACTCCTCTTAGAGGTAAAAGGTATTTTGGTACTATCTCTTTAATTGAATCACTTACGAATACCTGATTGCAAAATAGTTTTATTTCTCCTTTTTCCCAATCAGCTCTACCTGTTAACTTTGGAAAATACAATATCCCTTGTATGTCGTATGGATAATCTGTATTTAGATGAATCCATAAAAGTGGATCACCCTGGAAAGGATAAAGGTATTTATATAACTCAATATAATCTTCATCTTTTAATTCACTAGGTTGTTTTCTCCATGGGGGATTTTTCTTATTAATTGTCTCTCCTTCTAATAAGACATCTATTGGCATAAAATCACAATATTTTTTTATTAGTGATTTAATCCTTTCAGGCTCGATAAACTCTTTTTCTTCTTCTAGTAGGTGAAGAATAACATCTGTACCAATTGTCTCTCTTTCTGATTCCTCTAACGTGAAATTTGGCGATCCATCACAAGACCATTTGAAAGCTTTTGATTCCCCAATTGCCGACTTAGTTAATATATCAACTCTATCTGCCACCATGAAACTTGAATAAAAACCTAGTCCAAAATGACCAATGAATTCATCATTATCTTTTTTGTATTTTGTTAGGAATTCTTCAGCACTAGAAAATGCAACTTGATTTATGTACTTCTTAATTTCTGCATCATTCATTCCAATTCCATTATCGGAAATTGTCAAGGTATTTTTTTCACGGTTAATTGTTATTTTTACTTGCGCCTCCTCAGTATTCTCGCAATCACCTGCCATAGAGGCCATTCTTCTTTTACTAATTGCGTCGACACCATTACTAACAAGTTCTCTTAAAAAGATTTCATGGTCAGAATATACTGCCTTCTTGATAATTGGGAAAATATTTTCGGTATTAATACGAATTTCGCCTTTTTCCATTTAAAAAAAATTCAACATATTAAATCTTATTTCCTAAAAACTAGTTAATCAAGTTTAATTAGGAGTATTGTCCGAACAATATATGAATTTGAAAGTTAAATAAATTTTTTTAAGGTTTTATTTAACCCACAAAATATCACTACAATTATTTTCTTTCATAATTTGATTGGCTTTAGACAAGTCATCACATGGATTTAGATGTAAGACAGCAATATTTCCTTTTTTCTGTTGTACTTTTTGTTCATTCATACCTTTTTCTAACAAATAAGAATCTTTAAACATCAATAAAATCTTTTTTTTATCTGTCTTTTCTTCCTTAATAAAATTTCTTAAAATATCTACTGAAATTGTAAATCCAATCCCATTAAATATTTTCTCATTCGGACTAAAGGATCTTACTAACTCATCATATCTTCCGCCTTTTGCGATGACGCTTTTATTTTTACCATTATCCCCTATTAGTTGAAAAACTATTCCTTCATATAAATTCAAGTGAGGTTGAAATGTTGGATCAAGTTGTAGTTTAACGCCATATTTTTTTGATATTTTTGATAATGTTTCAAATAAAAAATTTAAGTCATCTAATGTTTTACTCGCACCAAATACAGTTTTTAATTTTTTTAATATTGTAATTGGCTCTCCTCGTGTGAATAAAAGATCTTTAAGAATATATTTATCAACTTCATCTATTCCTAATTTAGATAAATTATCTTGATCAAAATTAACTAGACTTTTTTTAATTTCTTCAATATTATTATTCTTATATTTGTTCAGTATCAAGTCCATTATTTTTGTGGTGCTGACAAGTAGAAATAGATTGCAACCATCCTTGAAATTAATATTATCGATTGAATCAAACAAAATATTAATAACTTCAATTTCTGGGTATTTTGTATCATATCCAATTAATTCAATTCCACTCTGCAATTTTTCCTGTAACTTAAATGAATTTTTATTATTTTGTTTTTTATCAAAAACCATTCCATTAGTGAATAGTCTTATAGGTCTTTTCTTATTTATTAATCTAGTAGATGACAATTTAACAATTGATGTTGTCATTTCTGGCCTAAGACATAATGAATTATTACTTACAATTCCTACAACCTCATTTTCGTCAATAACGCCACGGCCTTTTATGGTGTCTAAAGTATTTATAAATGATGGTGAAACCTCTTCATATCCCCATAGTTTATAAATACTATTTAAATTATTTATGATGTTTGAGTTATTTTTTACATCTACTAATTTAATTTCTTTTATATCGGCCATTTTAATATAAAACTAATTTTAGGTATAAAGATTTTTTTTAAATGGAGAGACTTTATCTAGTTCATTTTTTAATTCATTCTCAAGGCTTGGAGAACAAGCTAAAATTCTTCCTGAACTTAAATTAAATTCGCCTGATGGATAATCAGAAATAATACCACCAGCCTCTTTAACAATAATAGCACCGGCCGCTAGGTCCCATACCTCCAATCCTCTTTCCCAATATCCATCTGCCTTACCTGCCGCAACAAATGCTAGATCAACTGCTGCTGCACCTCCTCTTCTAACTCCTCTAGTTTTATGTGTTAAATAACAAAATTCAGCATAATTATTATCCTCAGTCTCAAATCTGTCATAAGAGAAACCAGTTACAAGTAAACTATCAGAAAGATTAGAAGGATTAGATACTTTAAGCTCACTATTATTGCAGAATGAGCCTAAACCTATACAAGCTGAATATAGTTCATTTAAATAAGGTACTGATATAGCGCCTATTATTGGCTTATTTTTATATACAAGACCAATAGAAGTCCCAAAAAAAGGATAACCATGGGAATAATTTGTTGTACCGTCTAATGGGTCTATACACCATGTTAAATCCGAAGATTTGGTTAATCTACCTGATTCCTCTGCATTTATAGATATGTTTGGTGTCTCTTCTAATAAATATTCTTTTATTTTATTTTCAACTTCCAAATCTACATTGGTAACTAGATCACCCTTCCTACCCTTTGATGATATTTTCTGAATTTTATTGTAATTAACTTTTAAAATTTCGTTACCAATTTGAGCAGAATTTTTTGCTACTTCATACAAAAAGTATAAATTTACTTGATTTGTAATTTCCTCTATTTCACTTAATTGAAACATGATAGTTAATCTTCCTCAAATTCCCAAGGTGGTGCAACTCTTGTATTGCCCCTCCCAAAATATTGTCCAAATTGTAAATCGTAAACTTCATCTTCATATGTAGTTTCTACTTCAAGGTCTGAAGTTGCTTTAGCGACACAAAGAAGTGCATAGCCTTTGTCTTTTAAAGCCTGAGATACACCCATGGCTTCAGGTTGTTGTAAGGTACCAGATTTAATTTTAACTGCACAACTTGTACAGCAACCATTTCTACATGAAAATGCAAGTTTGAAACCTTTCTTTTCAAATTCCTTAAGTATGTAATCATCACTATTAACCTGCTCTTGGTAGACCTTTCCGGTTTCCTTATTTTTAA
>QCPF01000027.1 GCA_003212655.1 Prochlorococcus sp. AG-436-D21
GGATCTGAACAATCTATAAATATAACGTCGTAAAAATTATCTTTTGTTTTTTTTACCCATTTAACGCCATCATCAATATGTATTTCTAATCTTTTGTCATTCCATGCTTCGCCTGCAATTTCTTTTAGAAATTTTTTAGATATTTTGATTACCTCCTCATCAATTTCTACTAGATCAATTTTTGATATTTGAGAATATTTAACGCATTCTCTTACAGTACCACCGTCACCACCGCCAATAATTAGTACATTAGATTTTTCGTCAATGCTACTTAATGCAGGATGCACAAGACACTCATGATAATATTTCTCGTCTTTTAATGATGTCATCCAGCAACCATCTAACATTAAAGCTTTACCATAATATTCATTTTCAATAACAATAATTTCTTGATATTTTGAGGTTTTTTTAATTAGAATTTTCCCATTTAGGCCGAATCTTGAGCCTTTATGATATTCATCTATCCATGTTGCAATATTATTCATTTGCTTTTAAGAATTTTTTCTTTTAAGTTTTCGCTTTGCTATTTGCCAAAGCCTTTGAAAGTCTTTAGGAGTTTGTTTTTTAATATTATCGCCTGCATGATGCTCAATGATTGAAAATCTGTCTAAAAATTTTTTATTAGTTTTTTGAAGAGCTGATTCAGGATTTATTTTTAAAAAGTTTGAGAGATTCAGAAGGGTAAAGTAAATATCCCCAAATTCATTTTTTATTTCTGAAGCATTGTTACTTTTAATTGCTTCCTTTAATTCATTAATCTCTTCTTCTAACTTTTCAAAAATCTGATCGGTACTCTCCCATTTAAAACCATATTCTTTAACAACATTTGTGATTTTATCTGTTCCAATCATTGGTGGTAAATTTTTGATTTTCATATTTAAATTTTTACTAATTGATGATTCCACATGAGGTGTTTCTTTTTCTGAATTTTTAATGTTTTCCCAAATCTGTTGCGATTTTTCTAGAGATACTTTTTCTTTTTTTTTAAAAATATATGGATGTCTATTAATAATTTTCTTGTTTAGATTTTTTATAACATCATTTAGTTCAAATTCTTTTTTTTCGTAACCGATTTCAGCATGAAGCATTACTTGTAATAAAAGATCTCCTAACTCTTCACATATGTTATCCTCCTTTTTTTCATATATCGCATCTATAAACTCATTACTTTCTTCATGTAAAAATGGGATCAACGATTTATGAGACTGCATTTTCTGCCAAGGGCATCCCCAAGTTTTATCTTTTAATGATTTGATATTAGATATTAAAATTTTAAAGCTTTCTACAGTCTCTAAATCGGAATTTTTTTGTAAGTTATATCTATCGTTTGAGGACATAGGATATATTTTATTAATTTAATTTTGCCTCAATCATGAAATATTTAAATACTTAGTATAAATATTTCAACTTCATCTATTAGAATGGTTTATTATAAGGGCGATTAGCTCAGCGGTAGAGCGCCTGCCTTACAAGCAGGATGTCCCTGGTTCGAACCCTGGATCGCCCATTTATTATTTTTCTAATGACTGAGATCGTCAATCTTTCAATCAGTCAAAGCGCTGCTTCAGAACTATCTAGGCAATCTTCTTTTGGAGGTTTTCCAGGAGAAATGTCGATTGATTTGGTAGAGGATAAAAATTGTTCCGAAGGATGGATGCATATTAAATTAAGGCCAGGGACATGTAATGGATCCCCTATTTCCAGAACTGAAGGAGTAACTTTATACGCGGATGTAAAAAAGTTTAATTTACTTAAAGATTTAAAATTAGATTATTACGGTGATTTGAGCGGTGGTGGATTTCTTATTTCAACACCAAAAAATGCAAAACGTTGTTCCTGTGGTTCTGGCTTCAAACTTTTGTAGAATGGATGTGTTTTTTTTGCAAACTAATATTATTTTCATTAATTGGCTGCTCTCAAGATAAAATAAACAAAAAGTTTATTGAAATAAAATTTGGACATGACAGAGATGAATGATCAATTATCTTTAGAGAATTATTCACCTTTTGAAGTAGAGAAAAAGTGGCAAGAAAAATGGGAAAGTCTAAAGGCGTTTAGTCCTAACCCTGACGATGATGGTGAGCCTTTTTGTGTTGTTATTCCGCCACCAAATGTAACTGGATCTTTGCATATGGGGCATGCATTTAACACGGCCTTGATAGATGTTGTAGTTCGTTTTCAAAGACTTTTAGGGAAAAATGTTTTGTGTTTACCGGGAACTGATCATGCTTCAATAGCTGTTCAAACTATTCTCGAAAAACAATTAAAAACCGAAGGTAAAACAAGCGAGGATGTTGGAAGAGATGAATTTCTTAAAAAAGCATGGAAGTGGAAAGAACAAAGTGGCGGCAGAATAGTTTCTCAATTAAAAAGGATAGGATATTCAGTCGACTGGACTCGAGAAAGATTTACTCTTGATCAAAAATTAAATGAGGCAGTTGTTGAAGCTTTTAATATTCTTTATAAAAAGAATTTAATTTATAGAGGTGAATATTTAGTTAATTGGTGCCCTGAATCCCAATCTGCCGTAAGTGATCTAGAAGTTGAAATGCAAGAAGTAAATGGACATTTATGGCATTTTAAATACCCTTTAATTTCTGAAAGTGGTGAACAGTTAGATAAGTACTTAGAAGTTGCAACAACAAGACCAGAAACTCTTTTGGGTGATACTGCTGTGGCAGTTAATCCTGATGATGATAGATATAAAGAATTTATTGGTGTCAAAGTAAAAGTTCCTTTCGTTGATAGAGAAATACCTATTATCGCTGATTCACATGTTGATAAAGATTTTGGTACTGGTTGTGTGAAGGTTACTCCAGCCCATGATCCAAATGATTTTGCAATAGGAAAAAGGCATAATTTAAAACAGATTAATGTAATGAACAAAGATGGAACTTTAAATATTAATGCAGGTATTTTTCAAAATTTAGATAGATATGAGGCTAGAAAGAAAATTATTAATGAATTGGATAACTTAGGCCTTTTGACAAAGATAGAGGATTATAAACATACTGTTCCTTTTTCTGATAGAGGTAAGGTGCCAATTGAACCTTTATTATCAACACAATGGTTTTTGAAAATGGATGATATATCACAAGGATGTCTTAATGAAATTGATTCTAAAAAACCATCGTTTATTCCTCCACGATGGGAGAAAGTTTATAAGGATTGGTTAGAGAATATTAATGATTGGTGTATCAGTCGTCAATTGTGGTGGGGGCACCAAATACCAGCCTGGTATGTTTTAGATGAATCTCAAGACTCAATAGAACAAAATACTCCATATATCGTTGCAAGAAATGAAGAGGATGCCTTAATCGAAGCTAATAAAAAATTTGGATTAGATATTAAATTGGTTCGTGATAAAGATGTTTTGGATACATGGTTTTCAAGTGGTTTATGGCCTTTCTCAACCCTTGGTTGGCCAAATACAAATGATCCGGATTTTAAAAAATGGTATCCAAATAGTGTTCTTGTTACTGGTTTCGATATTATTTTCTTCTGGGTGGCAAGAATGACAATGATGGGGAATACTTTTACAAATAATATTCCTTTTAAGGATGTTTATATTCATGGTCTAGTTCGAGACGAAAACAATAAAAAAATGAGTAAAAGTTCAGGTAATGGCATTGATCCAATACTATTAATTGATAAATATGGTTCTGATGCTCTACGATTTGCTTTAATTCGAGAAGTTGCAGGCGCTGGACAAGATATCAGGCTTGATTTTGATAGGAAAAAAGATACGTCTTCAACTGTTGAAGCTTCAAGAAATTTTGCGAATAAATTATGGAATGCAACTAAATTTGTGTTAATTAATAAAACTTCTAATAATAATTATTCGCTTAATGAGAGTGATGAAACTTCTTTAGAGTTATGTGATAAGTGGATTTTATCGAAATTGAATCAGGTAAATATAAAAGTCGCTGCTTTGTTGAAAGAATATAAATTGGGAGAATCTGCGAAACTTCTATATGAATTTACGTGGAATGATTTTTGTGACTGGTATGTAGAATTTGCTAAACAAAGGTTTAATAATAAAGAGACTAAAAATAGACAAATATCTGAAAAAGTTTTAATAAAAGTGCTCAATGATATTTTGGTAATGATTCATCCTTTTATGCCGCATATTACTGAGGAACTTTGGCATGTGCTGCAACTAAAACCAGATAATGTATTATTATCTCTTCAAAAATGGCCAATTCACGAAAATAAATTTGTTGATAATCAGCTTGATAATTCCTTTCAGCAACTCTTTGAAATTATTAGGCTGATTAGAAATTTGAGAGCTGAATTAGGCCTTAAGCCATCAGAAAAAGGTCCTGTATATTTAATTTCAGACAATGATGAATTGATTGATTTTCTAAAAACTGTAGTTGATGATATTCAAACCTTAACTAAATCTTCTGAAGTATTTATTTTTAAAACTAATTCTGTTGATAAAAAAGAGTTTGCTAAATCTTTTTCCGGGATAATTAGTGATTTAGAGGTTTACTTACCTTTTCAGGATTTTGTAAATATAGATGGATTAAAGGAAAGGTTAACCAAGGATTTAAAAAAGGTGACTATTGAATTAGAAAATTTAAATAAGAGATTATCTAATAAAAATTTCGTTGATAAGGCTCCAAAAGATATTGTTGACGAATGCAGATTTAAATTAAATGAGGGTTCGGTACAAAAGGAAAGAATTAGTAAAAAACTCGAACTTTTGAATTGAGAATGAATATATTTCTTGAAAATATTTATAATTTGTCTTTTTTTTTTAATACTGGTTTTGGGATCTTTTCGTTTGTTTGTATTTATATTTTAATTGTTTTATTAATACTTCCAGCCTCTTGGTTATCTTTATTATCAGGTTTTTTATATGGCTCATATTTAGGATCAATTATTGTTTTCATTTCCGCTTCCATAGGAGCATCAGTTGCTTTTTTTGTATCAAAAAGTTTTTTTGCAAAAAAGCTGACAAATCTTTTTAGCCGCTATCCAAAATTAAGTGTCATGGAAAAAGTAGTAGAAAAAGGCGGACTTAAATTAATTTTTTTTTCGAGATTATCTCCAATATTTCCCTTCAGTATTCTTAATTATTTTTATGGTTTGAATAATGTTAAATTTAGAGATTTCGCTCTTGGTCTTCTTGGAATAATTCCAGGAACTTTTCTTTATTGTTCAATAGGTAGTTTGGCAAAAAGTATTCAGGAATTGAAAAATGTGCAATCACCAAATAATTTATATATTACTAGCATCGGAATTATTTCAACTTTTTTAGTTGTATATTTCTCAGCTAAATACTCCAGAGAATATATTGAAAAATCTTGAGAATTTACTCTTTAATATTCCAATCTCTTATTGATGCAATTAAAATAAACCACAAAAGCCTTAATTTACCTAGTAAAGTTTTGTTGGCTTCTAATTCTATATATTTTGCTTGTCCACAAGGTGTTTTTATGAAGTTAAAAACTGTTTTCTTCGTCATAAGTCTCTCAAAAAGTACTGATAATTATTCTTATATTTTATAGCCAAGATTTTTATTTTTTTTATTTAAATACCACATTTTTCTTTGACTACTTTGTTGAATATTATTTTTTGAAATTTAAACTTTTTCTCCAGCTTTAAATCCTCTAAAGCATTTAAATCTAGGAAACCTAAGACTGAAAGCCACTGCATCCTTTGACTTGGTTTTTGCATCAGCTCTGATTTCTACAAGTTGACCAACGAGATGGTTACGTTTTGACCAATATTCTTCACGTTGAATATCACTAAATCCGCTTCCGCAACTAAGACTGTATTCATAACCATCATCTTCTCCTTCTACCAGGATTGCTCCCAGTCTCCCTTTGTTGCGACCAGTACCTTCTTCAACTGATACAACTTTTAAAGTGACTTCAATGAAAGGTTTTGCTTTTAACCAACTGTGTGTTCTTTTACATTCATACATAGCATCAGGATCTTTAATCATTACTCCTTCATACCCACCTTCCACAGCAGATTTATTCAGCTCTACAAATCTTTTTTGTCCTTCAATAGTGTCGAGATCTACATTTTCCCATTCAAGTGTTTGTATATGGTTTAAAAGCATAGAATGTTTTGCTACCCATTCTTTTACTAATAAACTTCTTTTTGTTTGACTAGTGTTCCATCTTCCTTTTTGAAAGTTTTCAAGGGGACATAAGTCAAATAGGTGGAGAACTGCGTCTTTGGTTTCTTTGCCATCTTTTCTATGAACCTGTTTCATTAAATCTTGAAAGTTAGCGCTCATCACTTCACCATCGAGTACTAAGTCATAAGGGGCTGGGTCTTCTTTTAAGGCTTTTTCTATTTCTGAGATAATATGACTAAAATTATGGAATTGTTTCCCATTACGAGAAAACATTTCTACTTTATTTTGTCTAATAATAGTTAAGACGCGTACACCATCTAATTTGATTTCAATTTGCTTTTTTCCTATCATTTTTTTTTCATGATTTGCACTGTCATGAGCTAAAGGACAAGAAAAAATAGGAATAGCATATTTGGGAAATTTCTTTGCTATCTTGTTGATTGTTTTTTCAGATACACCACATCTAAGATCTTTAATTAAAACTCGTCTATAAAATCCATTCCACTCTTCTTTTGATGCAGACTTCATAGCCGTAAGAATTGCATCGCGGGCAGCGTGACCAGTAAGTTCTCTTTGAATAAGCTTATTGGCTAATTTTCTAAAATCTTCCCATAAAAAATTTTGACTTTTTTCAGTCTCTTTCTCAGGGACAATTTTTACACCAAAAGTTACCAATGGATCAAGTGCCATGCGAATGCCTTCAAAAAAATCATCTAGACCTTCTTCCATTGCTTCTGAGATGATTTTTTCTTTATCTAATCTACTTGGGTGTAATTCTAATTGATGAATTATTTCTTCTTTAAACAATTCTTTTTGCCTCACAAGAAATTATTAATTAACTTTAGCTATTCTGTCTATTTTCCAATCATTGTCAGTTTTTGCAAAAGTAAAATCTAATGGGAGCTCATCTTGTTTGTCTTCTGATTTTAAATTTAAAGTTATTATGATTTGATCTTCTTGGACTCTAGGTCTTCCTGATTTTAAATTTCTGTATTTATTGAGGTTTAAACTAGCTAAAAATTTAAGAAAGTCTTGTCGTTTTACATGAGTTTTATAAGTTTTTGTAGTCAAACCATAAGCTGCATCGATTCTGCCAGCAGCTATTTGATCGAAAAACTTTCTTACTAATGGATTAATTCCTCTGGCACTTATAACTAATTTGACTGCATTAAAAGTCCAAAAAGAAACTAGTACAGCTCCGCCAACTAATAATGCTTTAATTCCGATATCTTTAACTAGTGTTGCATCCATGTTAATTCCAGTTTTTTATTACTTTAAGAAAAGAAATCGTTTTTGATGGCTTTTTTTGTCAAAATAATACTAATTTTAATCCATAATGCCTGTAATTCCTCTTTTACCCTTATTTCATAAATTTAATAGCCAATATTTTGAAAATTCTTTAACGGTTCATAATCACCCTTTAGTAAAAGTTAGATGGAGTGATAATAGATTAAAAACTACTGCTGGTTTTTATAAAAGAAAACGTATTAATGGTTTTATAGATTCTGAAATTATCTTATCGAAACCTATCTTGAGTAAATTATCCACTAGCGAAATAAACAGTACTTTATGTCATGAAATGATTCATGCATGGGTAGATAGGATATTAAAGAAAAATGAGATACATGGTCCAAATTTCCTAGAAAAGATGCATGAAATTAATTCAAAAGAAAAGAATTTTCAAATTGCTGTAAGGCACTCATTTCCTATAGAAAGGAGAGAATTAAAATATATAGGAACTTGTCAACATTGTGGTGAGAAATTTTTTTATAGAAAAAGAATAAAAAATATAG
>QCPF01000028.1 GCA_003212655.1 Prochlorococcus sp. AG-436-D21
GCAATTTAAAGAAGATCTTGCTATTAATAAAAATGAAGTAAAAGGATTAATTTTTATAGGAGAATGAGATATATAAAATTCTTGTTTATTTACTTATAAGATGAATAGAAATAAATTAGTAAATAAAATTTCTCATAAAGTTATTTCGAAAGATTTTTATTTTAAAGCAAAGAATGTTGATTTAAAAATAGAAACTCTTAATTTCATAAATGGTGCATCTGGTAAGTATGGTTCTATAAATCATCCAGGCTCATGTATGGCAATTCCTATTAGTGATTCTGGTAATTTATTAATGGTAAAACAATATAGATTTTCTGTTGGCAGATATATTTATGAGTTTCCCTCTGGCAAGATCGAGAAAGGAGAAAACCCTACTATTACTATTAGAAGAGAGCTTAAAGAAGAAATAGGTTTTTATGCTTCAAATTTAAAAAATATTGGTCAAATTTTTGAAGCTCCATCATATTCAAACGAAATAGTTCATCTTTTTTTAGCAAGCGAGTTGAAAATTTCAGTTAAAGAAAAAGATGAAGATGAAGATATTGAAGTTGTTGAGATTAGCTTAATAGATGCAAAAAAGTTAGTTGAAAGTTCTAAAATAATGGATTCTTCAAGCATAGCAATACTATATAAATATATTAATTTAGTAAATTAATTATTAAAAACTATTTTATTTCAATAATCCTTAAATACATTTTTATTCGTAGTATTTAAAGCCAACAAAATACAAACTCATACACATATAAATAAATACAGTGATAATTGTAAGAATAGAAAAAAGCCATTTGGGATTTGATATCTTATAAAACTCAGGAAGAGTTAAAAACAAATTAATCACAGGAAACCATAAAAATCTTTCTGAGAGGACTGAGCCTTGGAAACTAAAAATAGCCAGAATAATAAATGAATTTGATAAAGCAAAAGATAATCTTTGATGAAAATCAATCTTTCTAAAATAAAATATAAATAGAAAATTATAAAAAATAAGAATAGGAATTAGAAAAGTTTGTGCCTCTATACCAGGATTACCACTTTTGTAATTTGTTATTTGATCCCCCAAGAAATAAATTAGTATTGGCACTGTCAAAGATGGAATTAAAACGGTAAAGAAACCCGAATTAAATTTTTTTGAACAAGAAAAGTTTAAAAATAAAAAAAGAAATGACAATTGTCCGTATTTATGGGAGAGTGCTAAAAAAGGGGCTATCAAAAGAAGGTACAAAAAACTTCGAGAGCTGTAACCTTTATTTTTAAATATCGCAATTATTAAAATAGTTAAGGCAATAGATACTCCTTGCCTTAAACCATTAGTGGCTGCTAGGAATAAAGGCCAAGAAAAACTTATCCCTATTATGTAAAACAAATAAAGAAAGTATTGTTTATAAATTGCTTGTTTAAAAAAATATGATATGGATGTTGTAAGCAAGAAAGAACAAGAATAAACTCCTAAATATAATTTATTGATAGTTAATGTGGCCATAATGAATCCAAATGACTCCATTGGTCTCCATATAGTATTAGGAATTTTTGAAAAAGCATAGGCCACATCAATACCTTGACCTAGTTTTTCTGAACCCAACAATAAAGTTGGGATAAAAATTGCGGTAATTATTGTCAATGTTGTTTTTGAAATGCGCATTGAAATTATTTTTTGATCAATAGAGAGTAGAAATGAAAAAGTACAATTTTTATATAGGGAACAAATAATTGAACTATAAATAAAAATCCCCCATATCGAATTACTAAATTTAATCTTGGAAAAAATGGTTGTTCCTTGATAGATAATAATCTTTTGAATCTTTCTAAAAGTGAAATATTTGACTCCATAGATGTACCTTTTTTAGGATTAAAACTACAACTACCAACAACACCTGGCGCTTGGATAATAGGTATATCATTTTTAGTACATCTATATCCAAATTCCCAATCTGCTCCGCCATGTAAAAAATATGGTGCTATGAAACCTATTTTTTTTATAACCTCAATAGGAATTAATGCTGCATTAAAATTAAGAGTATATGCTTTTTGAGGTATATCTTTTATAGGCAAGAGTCTTGATGCAATAGTAAATAATTTAATTTTATGTCGTGACCTGCCCCCATAAGTTGGAGTTTTCTTAATAGGGTCAACTATGGCGCCTGAAACAACAAGTAATTTATTTAGCGAACAATATTGTTCATAGTAAGTATTTAATAACTTTGTAATACAATTTGGATAAAAATTTGTATCGTCATTATAAACAAAAACAAAATCGGGATTGATTTCCTTTTTTATATAATCCCAACCTAATTTCATTGATCTTGACCAATATAAATCTCCAGATGTCTTAATTATTTTCACATCATTAAATGACTTATTTATTAATTCTGATGTGCCATCATCTGAACAATCATCTACTAAATAATGAATTAATTTAATGTTTTTTGGATATAAATCTCTATGTAGTTGCTCTATGCTATTGAAAGTTAAATTTTTTCTATTAAAACAACAAGTTAAAGTAGCAATTAACAATTATATCTATGCAATTTAATAAATTATAGACCAATTATAATAATATTCTAATTGAATATCCTATCTTTTAAAATCAAATATTTGATAATTTTTCCAATCCAATTACTAAGTCAGAATATACTTTTTTACTGTCAAATTTCAATTTATATAAATTTTTTGCATTTTCAGAAAACTTTTCCCTTACTTTATTGTCTTCCAGCAATATTTTTGCACAATTATAAAATTTATCTTGTCTATTATCTGGGGAAGCAAAACCTACTTCATATTCATCAATTAAATCCTTCAATTTACCTTCTAGAGTAGTGATAATTGGCAATCCATAAGATAAAGAATCTGCAACTTTGTTAGTTATATTCAATTTAAAATTTTCAATATTTTTATAGGGCATAATGTAACCAGAACAGCACTTAGATAAAAATTCAATTTTGGGGGAGTCAATCCAACCTGGAAAAATAACATTATCAATACCTAAAAATAATTTCTGCAAATTCTCATAAGCGTTTCCCCCAGAACCACATAATACAAATTGACAATTAATACCTTCTTTTATAAATCTCAATGCTAATAACTTAACAATACTAAAGTCGTACATAGAGTTAAAGTATCCAATAAAGCAAAATCTTTTTATATTTTTTTTGTTGACATTATATTTTTTCCACCATTCTTCAGCTTGCATTAATTCGCTCTGAGTATTAATTCTACTTTTATTAGTAAGCGGAGTAATAAGATCAGATTCTCCAGCATCTCGATTGCTAAATTTATATATCCAATTAATATATTCTTGGGACATAGCACTTATAGCAGTCGCTTTTTGAAATGTTAATTTGGCCATTAAATAATAAGGAGTGAGTGCAAGCCTTACCAGTGGACGTGTTGATTTTGGGAAAAATTCTAAAAATAGTTTGGGCCATAAATCTTTAACATCAACGACTGTAGGTATTTGTCTTTTTGAAAAGAAACTTACCGCAACAAAAGATATTTCTATAGGTGGATAACCAATAAAAACAATATCAGGTTTATCATTAATTCTCCTCTTAAGTTCTTTTTTAAAATTTAATGCCAAATTTAAATGATCAAAAATTCTCCCAATTCCAATATTTTTTTTATAACCAAAAGAAGGTATCAAATTAATACTCAATTTATCATTTATTACTCTTGTTGAAAACTTTTTAGATCTATGGCTCTTAGTTGAATGATTAAAAGCTGAACTCCATATACTTACTTCATGACCTTTTTCTAATAACGCATCAGCTAAGTTCATAGCTCTCATCGGACGTAGTCTTCCATCATCAATATGTAATGGTTCTGCAGTTTGAATAATCCAAATTTTCATTTATTTTAATTCCGTTTCTTTTCTCTAATTTATCAAGAATCAAATATTAAATAATTATTTTGATTAAGTTAAAATATAACTTAATTTAAGCCTGTCTCCAAACAGCCAAAAGTTTACCCTGAAAGATAACATCTTCGAGATTCAATACAATAGGTTCATACGCTGGATTAGCAGCCTCTAAAAATATTTTATCCCCTCTTTTAAAAAAGTACTTTAATGTTGTTCCCAAACCTGGAACCATTGCACTAACAATAGTTCCATTCCGAATAGAATATGAATCTGTAATTGGCTCCATCAAAACCATATCTCCATCCGCAATACATGCTTCTATCATTGAATCTCCATTAACTGTAAGAGCAAAAACATTTTTCTTTTTTAAAACATCAGAAATAACTAAATTCTCTTGAACATCAGAATAGGTTTCTATTAAACCTCCAGCTGCGACTGAACCCATGATTGGTACTCCTTCAATAATTTCATCAACTATTTGCATTGTTCTTGCTTTACCTTCTTGCCATGAGATGTATCCCTTTTCTTGCAAATGCTTTAAGCGACTTTGAATTGGAGCAGGAGATTTTAGTCTCATAGCTTGCATCATCTGCCTTATGGATGGGCTATGTTGAAAGTTTTTCATATAATTTTTTATCCAACAATAAAGCTCATTTTGAGCATCAGTAAGATTATTATCAGCAGAAGATACCATTAAAGAAATTTAAGTTAATACATTTGTACCAATTAATGAGAAGTTTTGCAAGTATCCTCAAGAAAGAAGGCAGGATAAAAGTGCTTGTTGAGCATGCAATCTATTTTCTGCTTGTTCAAAAATTCTATTTTTTTTGCTTTCAAATACTTCATCAGTTATCTCTTTTGATCTATACGCTGGAAGGCAATGAAGAATAATTGCATCTTTATTAGCTTTGCTTACTAAATCATTATCTAAAGTGAATCCATTAAAAAACTTATCCTTCTCTTCCTTTTGATTTTCTTCCCCCATGGATGACCAAACATCTGTATAAAGTACATTTGCTCCCAAAACAGCAGTATTGGGATCGTTGGTGATTTTCAATAAATTCTTATTTTTATATATTTGATATGCTTTCTTAATAACCAAAGAACTAGGTTCATAACCTTTTGGGCATGCTACTCTAACTTCTACTCCTAATAATGCTCCACATAAAATAAGAGAATTTGCAACATTATTGCCATCACCTATAAATGTCAAAACTACATCTTTAAAGTCAAAAAATTCTTCTTGAATTGTTAAAAAGTCAGCTAGAGCCTGACATGGATGCTCTAAATCTGTAAGAGCATTTATAACTGGTTTAGTAGACCACTTTGCGTATTCTTCCAAATCTGAATGGTTAAAAGTTCTAATTGCAATCGCATCACAATATCTACTTAAAACTCTTGCTGTATCTTTGATTGATTCTCCTCTTCCAATTTGTGAGGTTGTTGGATTGAGGTCGATAGTAGTTCCTCCTAGCCTTGACATCGCGACTTGAAAACTAACTCTTGTGCGTGTTGATGACTTATCGAATATTAATCCTAAAACTTTGTTGTGTTGATAAATATCTATTTTTTTATTTTTAAAATTTTTTGCAAGTTCTAAAATATGAAAAACTTCATCAGTAGATATATCCAAGCTTGATAGGAAATTATTATTGGAAAGCTTATTTGGTCTTAGCATGAATATTTCTAGTTGGATCTAGATTCTACTATGCAGGCATTTTACTTTCTGCTAAGAGATTTTTGAGATCCTCCCCTTCTATAACTTCTTCTTTGAGAATTTTTTGAGAAATCGATTCAAGAAGAGGTAAGTTATTCCTCAAAATATTAAGTGCAGTTTCATGCGCATCATCAACTAAATCTCTTACTTCTTTGTCTATTGCTTGAGCAGTAGCATCACTAACAGATCTTCTGGGGTTATTCCCATTACCTAAAAACTGACCTCCACCTTGTTTATCGTAGGCAAGGGGGCCAAGAATATCACTCATTCCGAATGTACCAACCATTTGTTCGGCTATATCAGTTGCTCTTTGTAAATCATTTGAAGCTCCCGTAGTAATCTTTCCAAAAACAACCTCTTCAGCGGATCTTCCTCCAAGAAGTGTCGCTATTTGACCTTTTAATTCCTCTTTAGAATTTAAAAATCTTTCTTCAGTTGGTAATTGTAGAGTATAACCAAGTGCACTCATACCCCTTGGTACAATTGAAATCTTTGCAACTTTTGAACCTCCAGGCATAAGATGTCCGACGATTGCATGACCAACTTCGTGGTAAGCGACGACTTTCTTTTCATCATCTTGCAAAACACGGCTCTTCTTTTCCAAACCAGCCACGACTCTCTCTATAGCTTCACTTAAGTCTTGTTGTTCTACGCTTTTTCTTTTAGCTCTTGCTGCTAATAGTGCAGCTTCATTTACCATGTTAGCTAAATCAGCTCCCGCGAAGCCACTAGTAGCTTGAGCAATTGAATCTAAGTCTATAGATTCAGCTAATTTTACTTTTTTGGTGTAGATTTCGAGTATTGTTTTTCTGCCAGATAAATCAGGCCTATCAACCAAAACTTGTCTATCAAATCTTCCAGGCCTTAATAAAGCAGCATCTAGCACTTCCGGTTGGTTAGTAGCTGCAAGTACTATCACTGGTTTATCAGTTGAGGCAAAACCATCCATCTCAGTAAGAAGCTGATTCAAAGTTTGTTCTCTCTCGTCATTACCACCAACTACTCCCATCGATCCAGAACGGCTTTTCCCAATAGCATCTAATTCATCTATAAAAATGATGCAAGGAGCTTTTTTCTTGGCCTGTTCAAATAGGTCTCTAACTCTTGCTGCACCTGCACCTACAAAAAGCTCTACAAATTCAGAACCTGAAATAATAAAGAAAGGTACTTCTGCTTCTCCTGCAACCGCTTTTGAGAGAAGTGTCTTTCCAGTTCCTGGAGGACCAACCAAAAGAACACCTTTAGGGATTCTCGCACCAATATCTGTGTATCTTTCTGGTTTTTTTAAGAAATCTACTATTTCAGTTAACTCATCTTTAGCCTCATCAACTCCTGCAACATCAGCGAAAGTAACTTTTGATTCATCATCTGGAACATATACTTTTGCTTTACTTTTTGTGAAACTTAAGGCTCCTTGAGCTCCACCACCTCCCATACTTCTTCTTGCAAAAAATTGCAAAACAAGAATAAAAATCAAGGGGGGAACAACCCAACTCAGAATTGTTGAAAAGAAATTAGGCTTCTTTGGTGGAGCAGCTGCAAACTCCACTCCTTTACTTTCCAATCTTTGTGGAAGATCCATATCAAAAATTGGGGTTGTTGCCAAAACTGAAGGAGTACCTTCTTCAGTTCCATTTAACTCATATCT
>QCPF01000029.1 GCA_003212655.1 Prochlorococcus sp. AG-436-D21
ATTAATGACATTTAAAGTTGTGAGATCAAATCCAGATATTCTCTTAACCCATAAACTCACCAATACCTCAAACAACTTTAGAGTTGCAATTGCTATTAGTAAAAAAGTTTCAAAAAAAGCTGTAGAAAGAAATAAATTACGAAGAATCCTGCAAGAATGGATATTAACAAACATTCAAAAAATTAATAACCACAAACCATATTGGTTACTTGTTAACCTTAAATTTGGGGATTTCTACAATGATAAAAGTAGACTTTTGGAGGAATTTCAAAACTTAATGTTCAAATCTCGTCTTATCAAATGATTCACATGAATGAAGAAATTTTTTATGAAGGTGGTCCTGCAAAAAGTGATTTAATAATAAATCTGCTTGCAGGTATAACTATTCTTGGATTACCATTCACCTTTGCCGCAATTGTAAGAGCATTGTGGTTGAGATATAGTATTACAAACAAAAGAATTACAATAGATGGAGGATGGTTTGGTAAAAACAAAACACAAGTCTCATTAAGTAAAATTGAAGAAATTAGATCTATCCCAAGGGGATTTGGATCATATGGTGATATGGTTCTTATCCTTAATGACGGATCAAAGGTTGAAATGAAATCATTACCTTTATTCAGAGAAAAGCAAAAATTTATAGAAGAAAATATAAATAAAAAATTACAAATCCCTAATCTTAATGAAGTTGAAGGATTTGCTACTAAATCCTAAATTAATTAATTACAAAAACCTTTTTTTCCTGTAAAATAAAATGTCTATTAAAATTACACTCTTTTTAATATCGTGATAGGGTTCATTTCTGAAAAACTACTTATCCCGATTCTAGATTTTTTCTACGGTTTAGTCCCTAGTTATGGTTTAGCAATTGTCGCATTGACAGTCGTAATCAGAATTGCACTCTTCCCTTTAAGCGCTGGTTCAATTAGAAGCGCAAGAAGGATGAAGATTGCTCAACCAGTAATGCAAAAAAGACAAGCAGAAATAAAATCTAAGTTTTCAGGTGATCCCAAGAGACAGCAAGAAGAACTTGGAAAACTAATGAATGAGTTTGGTAGTCCCTTAGCAGGTTGCCTTCCATTAATTGTACAAATGCCAGTGCTATTTGCACTATTTGCAACCTTAAGAGGATCTCCATTCGCCGATGTGCCCTACAACATAAACCTTAAGGTTGTGCCACAAGATCAGATAGCAACAATTGATCCAAAACCTTATAAATCTCCAAGGCACTCAATTTTCATTACAGAAAAATCTCATTTTCCTGTAATAGCTACCATCCCTAATGGAACAAAACTAGGAACAGAAGAATCAGTAAAAATAAATTTACAAACAACAAACGGCAATAGTTATTCGGAAGTTTTATCTAAATACGACAATGGGTCAAAATTTCTCCCTACTTGGAAGGTATCAAAAGGATCCGAAAATCTTAAAGTTTCTCAAGACGGTACAGTTACAGCAATTAAACCCGGGGATGCAACAATCGAGGCAAAAATCCCAGGTCTAGCTGCTAAAAGTGGCTTTCTTTTTATTAAAGCTCTCGGTCAGGTTGGGTTTTATGTAGATGGAGCAATTAATTGGGATATTGCAGCACTAGTCGGTGCCTTTGGATTGACCCTCCTTCTTTCTCAAGTTTTATCCAGTCAGGGGATGCCTGCGAACCCACAGCAATCAACAGCAAACAAGATTACACCAGTTATGATTACTGGAATGTTTCTGTTTTTCCCACTGCCTGCAGGTGTTTTGCTATATATGGTTGTTGCTAATATATTTCAGGCATTTCAGACTTTTCTGCTTAATAAAGAAGCTCTTCCTGAGAATCTACAGAAAATTTTGGATCAACAATTATTGGCCAAAAATGAAGTATTAACAACTTCTTCTTCAACTATCTCAGATAAAAGATTACCTTTTGAGCCTAACAGTAAAAAATAATCTGAATCTTAAATAATGAATTCTTGGTGTAGAAATTTAGAATTACTCATAAAATCAAGAACCTCATTAATTTGGATCAGAACTAAAGAAGAGGAAAGATTAGAGAAACTGGTTAATTTTTCTTGCGAAAGACTCAACATTAAAAGATTCATTTGCTGGGACTGTGTTAGCGGTATAAAAGGATTAATAAATGAAGAAGGTAAATTTTCTAACAATCCGTTAGGAGTGCTGAATTGGATCAAAGAACAAAGTTCTGAAGTCTCAACAGTTTTATTAGTAAAAGATTTTCATAAATTTTATGACGATCCTTCTATCAATAGAACTATTAAAGAATTATCTTCATCGCTTAAGAAAACTAGTAATAATTTAATTATTAGTTCTCATTTATTTCCATCATCAGAAGAGCTGGATGAATTAATGACAATTTTAAATTTACCTTTACCTGATCAAAAAGAATTGAAAAATTTAATAAAAAAAATTGCTATTAATACTAATTCAAATCTTGAGGAAAAAGACTTAAACGAACTTTCTATAGCTTCAAGTGGACTTACCGAAATAAAAGTTAAACAAGTCACTGCAAAGGCCCTTGCTCAAAGAGGTAAAATAAGTAAAGAAGATATTAGAGATATTCTTGAAGAGAAAAAACAAGTGATCGCCAGAAGTGAAATTTTAGAATTTTTCGAAACTAAATCAAGTCAAGATGATATTGGTGGTTTGGATGTTTTAAAAGTTTGGCTTAATCAAAGATATAGGGCCTTTTCTGAAGAAGCTAGAGACTATGGATTACCTATTCCGAAAGGAGTCTTACTTGTTGGAGCGCAAGGAACAGGGAAATCACTTACTGCGAAATCAATTTCCAAGAGTTGGTCGATGCCGCTACTTAGGTTAGATGTGGGGCGACTATTTTCTAGCCTTGTTGGTTCAAGCGAGGCAAGAACAAGAGAAGCAATACTGAGAGCCGAAGCCATGTCACCTTGTATCCTCTGGATCGATGAAATTGATAAGGGTTTTGGTGGAGATACCAGAAGTGATGGAGGAACAAGTCAAAGGGTATTAGCAAGTTTGCTAACTTGGATGGCTGAGAAAGAATCCGCTGTATTTGTAATCGCCACTGCCAATGCTATAGATAAGCTTCCTGCAGAATTATTAAGAAAAGGAAGGTTTGATGAAATATTTTTTCTTGATTTACCAAATTCCAAAGAAAGATTAAGAATACTGGATTTGCACTTAAAAAAAAGGAGGCCAAATTACAATTTTCCTCTCTCTACAATCATCGACAGAACAGATGGATTTTCAGGGGCTGAGCTTGAACAATCAGTAATAGAGGGTATGCACATTTCATTTTCTGAAAATAGGGAGCTTATGGAAAAAGATTTAATAAAGGCAGTTTCTGAATTAGTTCCCTTATCAAGAACCGCTAAAGAGCAAATTGATTTACTAAAAGAATGGTCATCTACAGGACGTGCTCGTTCTGCATCGTAACTAAAATTTAATATTGAAAATATTACTCAAGTTAGAAATCATTAATTTAGTTAATTTTTCATCAAAAATACCAAATAATGAATTTAGATAAACTATCTTAATTAAGGTATAAAAAAAAAAGAGTGTTAGACCAAAAATTAATAAGAGAAAATCCAACGTATGTTGAAAAAAGTTTATCCTTAAGAGGAAAAGTTTTTAATATTTACCAAATACACGAATTAACAGTAAAAAAAAAAGAAATAGATATAGAAATATCTAGCCTCCAATCTGAAAGTAAAAAATTAAGTAAATTAATTGGTCAAGAAATTAGCAAATCTCAAAACAATAATTCTCCAGAACTAAATGATTTAAAGAAGAAGGGAAACGAATTCAAAAGTAAAATCTCTGAATTTGAAGAAAAACAAAGAATTTTAGATAAACAAATACATAATGAGATTTCAAATTTACCCAATTTTCCGAGCAAAGATGCTCCAACTGGAAAAGACGAAAGGGATAATGTACAAGTAAAAACTTGGGGGGATCCTTTAAAAAAAGAGGATCTTAAATCTCACTGGGAAATAGGCGAAAGTCTTAATCTTTTTGATTCTATAAAATCAACAAAAATATCAAAAAGTCGTTTTATTACACTTACTGGTAATGGAGCGAGATTAGAGAGGGCATTAATAAATTTCATGCTCGACATGCATACTAAAAATGGTTATTTAGAATTGATGCCTCCAGCTTTAGTAAATTCTGAAAGTCTTACAGGATCTGGTCAATTACCTAAATTTTCAAATGAAAGTTTTAAGTGTTCCAATGACGATCTGTGGCTTTCTCCAACAGCTGAAGTTCCACTTACTGCTTTTCATAGAAATGAAATTATTGACTCTAAGCAGTTGCCAACTAAATACGTTGCTTATAGTCCATGTTTTAGGAGAGAAGCTGGAAGTTATGGAAGAGATACTAAAGGTTTAATAAGACTTCATCAATTTAATAAAGTTGAGCTATATTGGTTCTGCGATCCAAATAAATCTTTAGAAGCTCATCAAAAGATCACATCTGATGCAGAAGGGATTTTAAAAAAGCTCAACTTACCCTACCGATTAGTAGATATTTGTACCGGAGATTTAGGCTTTTCTTCAAGTAGAACTTTTGATCTTGAAGTATGGCTGCCAAGTAGTAAATGTTACAGAGAAATTTCAAGTTGCAGCAATTGTTTAGACTTTCAAGCCCGCAGATCATCAATAAGAACAAAAATTGATAAAAAAAATATTTATTTGCATACTTTAAATGGAAGCGGACTTGCTATTGGAAGGACAATGGCTGCGATTCTTGAGAATGGGCAACAAAAAGATGGGAGTGTCAAGGTTCCAGATGCTCTTGTTCCATATTTTGGATCAAATTTCATAAAAAAAGCTTAATATAATAAGATGAATGTTTTAACATCAATAACTGTACTAGGATTTCTCATTTTTGTTCATGAGATGGGACATTTTCTAGCTGCAATTTTACAAGGTATCTATGTAGATGGATTTTCAATTGGTTTTGGCCCTTCAATAATTCAGAGAAAATATAAAGATATCACCTATTCATTAAGAGCCTTTCCATTAGGAGGCTTTGTTTCCTTCCCTGATGAAGAAATAAATAATATTGACCCTAAAGATCCAAATCTTTTAAAAAATAGACCAATAATTCAGAGAATAGTCGTAATCTCTGCTGGAGTATTCGCCAACTTAATTCTTGCGTATACTATATTGATTATAAATGTGACTACTGTCGGGATTCCATTTGATCCGGAACCGGGTATCTCAGTTTTGGCAACCCAGCCTGATAAGGCTGCTGCTCTTGCCGGCTTAGAACCTGGAGACAAAATCTTAAAAATTGAAACTAATATTTTAGGAGTAGGTGATCAAGCCGTTTCGACTTTAGTTAAAAAGATTCAAAACTCAATAGAAGAATCAATTTCAATCACAATTGAAAGAGAGGGAGTTTTTAAAGAAATAACTTTGGTGCCAAAAAATGTAGATGGTAAAGGTACCATAGGTGCTCAACTACAGCCAAATATAAAGAAAGAAACGAAAAAGACCAAAAACATTTACGAACTTTTTAAATACACTAATAATGAATTTTCATCACTTTTAGTTAAAACTATACAAGGTTATAAAGGATTAATAACGAATTTCTCCTCAACTGCACAGCAATTAAGTGGACCAGTCAAAATTGTAGAAATTGGTGCTCAACTTTCGGAACAAGGAGGGACTGGAATATTATTATTTGCAGCTTTAATATCTATTAATTTAGCAGTTCTTAATTCATTGCCTTTGCCACTACTAGATGGAGGACAACTTGTTTTTACTTTAATTGAAGGATTTAGAGGTAAACCTGTCCCAGTTAAAGTGCAAATGGCAGTTACTCAATCAAGTTTTTTTCTATTAGTTGGATTAAGTGTTCTTCTTATTATTAGGGATACAAGTCAACTTCTAATTGTACAAAGATTATTAAACCAATAAATAAAATTCAAAAATTGTTAGGCAAGCTGTTAGGATATTAAATAATATTATAAATTTTCTTAGATGGCCAAAAAGTCTATGATTGCGAGAGAGGTAAAACGCAAAAAGCTTGTGAAGAAATATGCTGCAAAGAGAAAAGCATTATTAGATGAATTTAATGCTGCTCAAGATCCAATGGAAAGGTTGGAAATTCATAGAAAAATTCAAGGTTTGCCAAGAAATTCTGCTCCAAATAGAGTTAGGAATAGATGTTGGGCAACTGGTAAACCTAGAGGAGTATATAGAGATTTTGGTCTTTGCAGAAATCAGTTAAGGCAAAGAGCCCATAATGGTGAACTCCCTGGGGTAGTTAAATCAAGTTGGTAGTAAAGTAAAAGTAAGTTTTGTACTATATTTTTGCCGTAAAATTTATAATTAAACAAATTAAAATTCATTTTTTGAACAATTTTAAGAATTTTTATAGTTTATCTAAATAATTTACTCAATATGTCCCTATAAAATGTAAGAATAAATTATGTATAGATTTATAATTTAAAATTGGAAGG
>QCPF01000030.1 GCA_003212655.1 Prochlorococcus sp. AG-436-D21
ATCCAATTCTTCAAGCAGCAGCAGAACACCTTTTTAGTGCTGGGGGGAAAAGGTTGAGACCTGGTATAGTTTTATTGATTTCAAAAGCTATATCTCCTAAATTTTGCTTAACAAGCAAACATAAAAGGCTTGCTGAAATAACTGAGATGATTCATACAGCCTCACTAGTCCATGATGATGTTGTTGATGAGGCTTCTATAAGAAGAGGTGTAGATACAGTTCATAGCAGATTCAATACCAGAGTAGCTGTTTTGGCAGGTGACTTTTTATTCGCTCAAGCAAGTTGGCACCTAGCAAATCTTGACAATGTAAATGTAGTTAAATTACTTAGTAGAGTAATAATGGATTTAGCAGAGGGTGAAATCAAACAAAATTTAAATAGATTTGATTCGGCTCAATCTTTCTCCAAATACATCAATAAAAGTTATTGTAAAACAGCATCATTAATAGCAAATAGTTGTAAGGCAGCTGGAGTTTTGAGTGAGATTAATGACGAAAACTTAAACTCGTTGTACGATTTTGGCAAAAATATTGGTTTAGCTTTCCAAGTTGTAGATGACATTCTTGACTTTACTGGAAATGACAAACAACTTGGAAAACCTGCTGTAAGTGATCTTGCTAGTGGTTATCTTACCGCTCCAGTTTTATACGCCTTAGAAGAAAATAAACAATTGTCAGTTCTTATAAACAGAGAACTTGCTGAAAAAGATGATCTAGATGATGCACTCAATATCATTATGAACTCTAAAGCTATTGAAAGTTCTAGGAAACTGGCAGAGGATTTTGCAATGCTTTCTAAAGAAGCTATAGTCTGGCTTCCTGATTCAGAATATAAAAGAGCTTTAATGGCTCTTCCAGAATTTGTTTTAAGCCGTATTTATTAGATCAAATAGAATTAAATCTTTGAGCTAAATTAATATTAAAATTTTTGAAAACCTTAATTTTTTCGACTAAATTTATTAAGCATAGATTTATTTAATGTCATTAGATAAAAAAAATTCAATCAACAACATACTTGAAGAAAAGAGAATTTTCCCTCCATCAAAAAAATTTGCAGAAAACTCAAATATTAGTACTCAAGAAGAATTACAAAGTCTAAAAAAACAAGCATCAGATAATCCTATTCAATTTTGGGAATCTTTTGCAAAATCTGAATTAGATTGGTTTGAGCCATTTCAAACTGTAATAGATAATGAAAATGCGCCCTTTTTTAAATGGTTCAAAGAAGGGAAACTCAATATTACATATAACTGCTTAGATAGACACATTAAAAGAGGGCTTGGAGGAAAGACTGCACTTATATGGGAAGGCGAACCCGGAGATAGCAAAAAATATACTTACGAACAACTTCTAAAAGAGGTATGTAAAGCAGCAAATGCATTAAAAGCAATTGGGGTAAAAAAAGGAGATTTGGTATGTATTTATATGCCGATGATTCCTGAAGCGATGTTTGCGATGTTAGCTTGTGCAAGAATTGGCGCGCCTCATTCAGTTGTCTTCGGAGGATTTTCTTCAGAAGCTTTAAAAGATAGGTTAATTGATGGAAACGCCAGATTTGTTATTACTGCTGATGGTGGCTTTAGAAAAGATAAGGTGATTGAACTTAAGAAAGCAGTTGATGCGGCCATTGAAAGTGGGGCAGATAAAGTTGTTGAAAAAGTCGTTGTTGTTCAACGATCTCAAAAAAAAATTTCGATGGTTGATGACAGAGATTTTTGGTGGCACGAATTATTAAAAGATCAAAAAGATCATTGTGAACCAGAAATAATGAATAGCGAAGATAGACTTTTTATCCTTTATACTTCAGGCTCTACTGGAAAGCCAAAAGGCGTAGTTCACACTACAGGTGGTTATAACCTTTGGTCCCATTTGACATTTAAATGGATTTTTGACTTAAAAGATGAAGATATTTACTGGTGTACTGCTGATGTTGGTTGGATTACAGGTCATAGTTACATAGTTTATGGGCCTTTATCTAATGGTGCTACAACCTTAATGTATGAGGGAGTGCCAAGACCCTCAAATTTGGGGGCTTTTTGGGAGATTGTTCAAAAATATAAGGTTTCTATTTTTTATACTGCACCAACTGCAATAAGGGCATTTATGAAGTCTGGACGTGAAATACCCGATAAATATAATTTGGAGAGTCTTAGACTTCTGGGTACTGTTGGAGAACCAATTAATCCTGAAGCATGGATGTGGTACAAGGATGTTATTGGTAAAGATAAATGCCCTATTGTTGATACTTGGTGGCAAACTGAGACTGGTGGCGTGATGATAAGTCCCTTGCCTGGAGTCGTAGCTACAAAGCCAGGTTCAGCCACTTTCCCTCTGCCAGGAATAGAAGTTGAAATTGTCGATAAGAATGGAGATAAGGTTAAGGAGAACGAGGGTGGCTATTTAATTATTAAGAAACCTTGGCCAGGAATGATGAGAACAATTCATGGAAACTCAGAGAGATATTTGGAGAGTTATTGGGAATATATTACCTTTAGAGGAGAAAAAAATGTTTATTTTGCTGGAGATGGAGCACGTATTGATAAAGATGGATATATATGGATTATGGGAAGAGTTGATGATGTCATAAGTGTTTCAGGACATCGGTTAGGAACAATGGAAATAGAATCTGCTTTGGTAAGTCATAAATCAGTTGCAGAGTCTGCAGTCGTTGGCAAAAAAGATGATTTAAAAGGTGAAGTTATAGTCGCTTTTGTATCTCTAGAGAAAGATGTGAAAAGTTCTTCAGAATTAGTAGAGAATTTAAAGAATCATGTTGTTAATGAAATTGGAATTATAGCAAAGCCTGAAAAAATTATAATTTCTGACTCTCTTCCGAAAACACGTAGTGGAAAAATTATGAGGCGAATTTTAAGATCTTTGGCTGCTGGAGAAAAAATTAGTGGTGATATTAGCACTCTTGAAGATAGTTCTGTTTTGGAAAAGCTGAAAGAATTATCCTAAATAGATTCATCAATTAAATTGGAAATTTTTTTTATAGTATTTCTTTTGAATTCATCATCAGCCCAGTCTCCTAAAAAATTTTCTCTTAGTCCTGCGCTTGCAATTATAGTGTGCGTACCTTTTAGCATTACCCCCTTAGAATTATCTTCTTTTCTTGCTTTCAGACAAGAAAATAATTTATCTGTTTGATCTAATTCGTCTTGGTTGAATTTTATTAGGAAGTTATTTTTTTGATTATATGTTTTTTCAATTAATCGCAAAGTTCTTTCAGGGCTTGGGCTAAATTCACTGTTGAATTCTAATTTTTGAGAAATTTGCTTCAATAATGGAATTGATTTGTTAGCACTAAAATTATTAAAACTAATAGATATGAATTTTTCGCAATTTCTTCCGCCATCAGGAGAAATTAAATGAAGTTTACAGCCTAGGCTATGACCAATTCTTATTGAAGGAATTGATGCCCCTATTCTCTTGGCTAAAGATATTCGGCAATTCTTAAAATCTTTCCATGCTTTGATAGCAAGTTGTTGGTGATCAAATTGTGGTGTGTATTTATATGCATGTACTGCATAATTTTTATTAATTAAACTCTCTATGAATCTTCTATAAGTTAAATCTGGCTTAGAAGCTAAATAACTTCCACCAATAAATTCAACAATTTTTTTTGGATTTGAAGGCCAATAACAGAAATTGTTATATTGAAATTTTGTAAAAGTCATCTTTCATAAGATAAAATGTTTCAAAAAATATTTTCTAGACTGTTTTTTAATTTATATTAATTTAAAAGAAATATTTATTAAATGCGTCAAGATAAATTAAGGTATTGTGAGTTAATTGGAACTATTTAACAAAAAAGAATTAAATCAATTGGATTTTCTTCATGATCAAATTAACACCAATCCCTCTGAAGAGAGAGTAACGAATAAAAATAAAAAAATTGAAAAAATTTTAATTCTTGATACTGAAACAACAGGTTTAGACGAAAATAAAGATGAAGTGATAGAAATAGGTTGCATCTTATTTGATGTATCTTTTAAATGTGTACTCTCACAAGTTTCTTTTTTATTTCCAGTTAATAATAATGAAGCCGAACATGTAAATGGTATATCTGCAGAAGTAACTAATATCTCTCAACCATGGGAAGATGGATTGAATTTCTTTCTAAAACTTGTTGATTCTTCAGATTTCATCGTTGCTCATAATGTGGAGTTTGATAAGAAATGGTTTGGAAAAGGAAGATTGCCTAAGCTTAATAAGAAATGGATATGTAGTTTAGAGGATATTAATTGGTCTTTTCAAAAATCACTAAAAACAAGACCTTCAGTAACTGATCTAGCCTTATCTTTTTCAATACCAGTTTGGAATTTACATAGAGCTTTATCTGATTGCTTTTATATATCTGAGGTCTTCAAAAAATGCGACAACTTAGAGGAACTTTTACTTAAAGCTACTGAACCGAGGTTTTTATACAAGGCTTTGGTTAGTTATGAAGATAGGTCTTTAGCTAAAAATGCTGGGTTCAGATGGAATAGTCCTGTGCAAGGAGCTTGGTCAAGAAAATTAACTACTGATGAGGCAAAAAATCTTGATTTTAGAGTTGAGATTTTGAATTAATATTTATTTAATTTTTGACTAAGAAAATATTTAGTGCATCTTACAAGGCATCCATTTATTACCCATTTTATGTGCTCCAATACATCCGTATTTTGAAGCAGCCTTTTCAGCTTCTTGTTTAGTGTTAAATAGATCTGACATCATATTTTCCTTATTTGAATTTGAAATTTGTTTGGAATGATTATGATGATTTTTATGAGAATTAGGTGAATACTCCAATATCCCCATAGTAGTAACACCGGCAGAGATAATTCCCATCCCGACTACTGATAAATTGACTATTCCCATTGCGACTGCACCAAAAGAAAATACACCCATTGGGACTACACCTATACTTATTACTCCCATTGGCACTATTCCTATTGAAACTATACCAAGGGGTGCTATTCCAAAAGCAATTTTTTTTGGTTTTGTACCGCAATGTTGATTCTCTTTACTTTTATTAATTCCCAATAGTTTTTCTAAATGTTAAATTAAAATTGTCTCACAAAATATCCAATCAAAGATTAATTTCTAGATGAATTAAAAATTTTGAATTATTTTTTAGAACTTTGAATAACTTAAAAAACCTAAGAGGAACAGTAGACCTATTTCCTGATCAATTAATAAAGTGGCAAAATGTTGAAAAAATTATATTAGAGCAGCTTTCTAGAGCATCCATCAAAGAAATAAGAACACCAATATTGGAAATGACCGAATTATTTATAAGAGGAATTGGTGAAGGAACAGATGTGGT
>QCPF01000031.1 GCA_003212655.1 Prochlorococcus sp. AG-436-D21
CGTCTGGAATTTCCATATTCATAAACCCCTTATGTGAAAGTTTTTTTAGAGAAAATTAGAGACTATATACGCATACTTACGAAACAATAAGGAAAAAGCAAGAAAATTGGTAAAGAATCGAGGTGTATAAATCTAGTATTCGCTTTATATTATTTATTAATTAATTCTTTCATCAATAAGTTCCAACCTATTAATGATGCTGCTTTATCAAAGGATTCTCTCTCCTCGCACATAAAGCCATGATCAGCTCCTTCAATTTCAATATAACTAAATCTCTCTTCTAAAGGATCAAATTTTTTAAACATTTTTTTTATTTCTAATCGATCTTTTAAAGGAATCAAATCATCTGCAGATCCGCAAATAAAATTTAAATTACCTGAAACTTTTTCAAGCAAAACTATAGGAGCAAAATTAGTATCAGTTCTTGGAGTTGTAACTCCTGCTCCATAAAAACAAAATGAATTATCTATTCCTTTTAAAGAAGATGCAATAAGTGCAGCATGCCCCCCAAAACAAAATCCAATAATAGCGATTTTCTTTTTTGGATATTTTTCTTTAACCCAATTTATTGCTGCAGAAACATCTTTAATAATATTTTTTAAAGTAGTTAAATTTTTATGATGCCTGCCTAATTTTAAATCCTCTTCGCTGTACCCTAAATCTAAATTTGGAGCAGTTCTTCCATAAAGGGGGATGGCTAATACAGATAAATTTTGTGCAGCTAATTTTTCAGAAAAACTTCTTATCCAATTATTTATTCCAAATACTTCTGGTAAAACTATGGAGATATATTCACACTCATTTCCAGAATCTACCCACCAAGATCTTAAAGGTAAATCGCCACTATAAATATTTATCCATTGACCTTTCATAATTTGTTATTTGAAAAATTATTAGCAAAAACAAGGGTTTTTTTACTTTAAATTTAGATCAACTGTGAATCATGATAACCAACTTTAGAAACAATATTTCCTGAAACCGGATCAGTTACTCCAAGTTCAGTAGATAATTCTTCCATAAATCCTCTAACCTCATCAAGGTGAGCAATCATCGCTGGTCTTTGAGCTGCAATAGCTTCTGCACTTTTCCAGATCCCAACAAAACAGTAATCATAATCTCCAGTTTTAGCTATATATCTTTGAGTCATCCCCTCAAAACTTGTTTTATCTATTATTTCAAAATATTTATCTACACAATCTGACTTTAATTTAAACCTAACAACATTCATAAAATTTTGAGCAGTCATAAAAAAAGGAGCTAATCGCCCCTATTTTAGATTGACTGTCAATCAGGTTGATTTATTCTTCAGGATTTAGAGTAGGTACACCTTCTGCTGAAGCTACAGCAACCCACATTACTGCTGAAGAATTGCCACTATTAGCCATTGTATGAGCAGGGGTATTTGCTGAGAGAACAAATGAATCCCCCTCCTTAAAGGTTTTACTAATACCAGTCTTTTCAGCAAGGGTTAATTCACCACTTTCAATATGACCAAGTAGTGGTACAGGATGAGAGTGCATTGGTATCGTTGCTCCATTTTCAACTTCTACTCTAATCAAACGCATTTCAGCTTTTCCTTTGGGATAGTTAAAGTTATCTCCATCAATGTTTTCTGAAGAGGTGAAGATTTCTTGTACATCAACAGGAGATTCTGCAGCTATGGAAATGCTTGGATTGATAAGCATTAATGCAAAAGCTAATGCGATGAATAAATTCTTGATCATGAATTTGAATTTCTAAAAAATTATTTAGACCTATAGTATTTATTTTTTAAATATCTGTCAGTACTTGATTTGACTTTTTATGTTTTTGTATAAATCTTTTATAAGGAGTTAGCGCCCCTTTTTTAAAATCGAATATTAATGTAAATCTTCCTTATTCAATTTTGTAAATTAAATCTTAAATTGTGTAGAGAAACTTATATGGAACTCGTTTTTATATAAGTTATATAAATCGAATTAAGTAGCCTTTTTTACCAATTGAATATATCTGTTGTTGAATAAATATATTTGTCCTTGAAAAGCTCCTAAAAAATACTTTTTCTTGAAATAAAGATTGACAAGACATTCATAAAAAAAACTTTTATAAAACATTAACTTCTTTTATGAATATGTTTTTAACCAACAAGACTCGTTTAAAAATTAAAAATATTGTAAAAAGGATTTCACTAGATGAACCTGTCGCATTAGAAGAAAGAATTTATGTAGAAAAGTTCGCAAAGCATAATTCAACTATATGGACATGGCTTAAGAAAGCTAATAGCTTGAGGAGATATGGTAAGCAAAAATCGGATGGAATAAATGGGCTTATCCAGAATCTTGGCCTTGATGGTTTAGAAACTGAAAATCATTTCGATCCCAAAAATGATGATCTTGCTGATTGGTTTAGTGGATCTCCTGATTGGGTGAGGAGGAGCTAATTGCTCTTGGTTTAAAATAAATTCAAACTAATAATGAAAAAAGGGAACCTCCTCAACTTGTCTTGGAGCATAATCACAAATTCCGAATTGCATACATTCCATTTGAGCATCAGTTAGTTTTTTCTCAATTGATAACGTATCAAACAAACCACCAAATGCATGTTGAATTTTATTTTTAATTAGATTTCCGTAAGTCAAAATTAACCCCCTTTTTTAGAAGTTATATAGTATTAGTTATATTCAAGAATCAAGAGTTTTAATTCCTAAATTACAAACTATAAATTAATCGTTTTTAAAATATTTCACTAAATTCATAATCAGTATTTTTGCTCTAGGAAATTTGAATCATCACCTTTAAATTAGATCCACTGATTGGAGGTTTCACTTCATGAGTACTTACAAAACGAAATACTTTAAAAACACAAAAAAGATCAATAACACTCTTTGGTTGGATAAATTAATTAATCAACTTGAAAAAAAATCAAAGAGAGTTTGATCATGAATACATTTAGAAATAAACAATTCAAAAATGAATTAGATCCCAAGTATGCCTTCTATGATTGTCTTCGTAGTTGCGAAATTAAGAGTAATTCTGAAAAGTCTTTAGAAGAATGCGTCGAAAATTGTGAACCTAGTCCAATACCAAAGAATCTCGATGGCTAAAAATAGGAATTTAAACTCTATTCAATACCTATTCTGACGTTATAAGGTTTTTATATAAATTTAAGGATGGTAATTTTATGACCAACCTTGCAATTGAGCTACTTCTTCTAATTATAGTTTTAGTTAATTTTGGAACGATCCTTACCGCTAAAATTTATTCACAATCAGTAAAAGAAATACAACATAAGAGATTATTTTGTAGTGAATCTCTAAGTAACCCATATTGTGTTTTTTAATAAATTAATTCCAAACTAATAACTCTCAAAATAGAGATTTAATATTAAAAGTTAAGGTCCACCAAAACTAAAAATAGGGCGTATAAGGTACTTCCGTTTTTAATGAATCTCCGTAGTAACTTTCAGCTGACTTTAATAGGATCCAATAAATAAAATTCAGAAATGATTTTTCCATAGGAACATCTATACCTTTACTAATTCAAATCAGAATTTCAAATAAAAACATCGTAGAAAATACTTAACTTAAGAGATTTAGATTTTCTTAGTTAATTTGTGATGGTTAGGTTTGTATGAAATGCTACTAAAGCTTGTTTTATCAATCGATTTGGTAATATTGCTTATTGATTACTTTAATTTCTGAAGATATATTAAATAAACTATAAAAGTAAGAAATTTATGAGTACTCAAAAAAGCCAAAGCCATAAAAGACAAGAGCAAAATAATACAGAATGGTTAGATGAATTAATCAATAAGATTGAAAGCATGAAAAACAAAATATCAAATACTTATTAATTATTCTTCTATATTTGTTATCAAGTCAGCTTTTAGTTTTCTAGGCTGACTTTTTTGATGAATTGATAATTTCCCATGCTTCTGATGCAGTGTCTGCGTATTGGAAAAGATTTAAATGTTCATCTTCAATTAATCCAAAATCAGCTAAATATTCAAAGTTAATTATCTTATTCCAATACTCTCTACCAAAAAGTATGATTGGGATTTTAGTTTTCATTCCTGTTTGACAAAGTGTCAATAGTTCAAATAATTCATCTAGTGTTCCAAAACCTCCAGGAAAAAATACGGCAGCTACTGATCGCATAACAAAATGGATCTTTCTTAATGCAAAATAATTAAATTTAAAGCAAAGACCGGGAGTTATAAAAGCATTTGGTATTTGTTCGTTAGGTAGACTGATATTTAACCCTATAGACTTGCAATTTGCTTCAAATGCACCTCTATTAGCAGCTTCCATAATTCCTGGCCCCCCACCTGTAACAATCACATGAGAATTACAGTTTTTATTTTGATTATTAATTGAAGCAAGTTTAGAAAACTCCCTTGCAGATTGATAGTAATTACTCATTAGAAGCAAATTTTTTAATCTATTTAAATTTCGTTTTAGAAGTATCGATTTATGATTTTTTTTAATTAATTCTTTTATATTTTCAATT
>QCPF01000032.1 GCA_003212655.1 Prochlorococcus sp. AG-436-D21
CCTAGAGAAAAGAAAAAGGAAAAACAAACATCGAAAAATCAATTAAACAAAATTTTAAATAAATACCCTTATTTACCTTTCATTTTAGGTTTTTCATTACTAGCAATATTAATTATCGATTTAGTGAATTACTACAAATAGATATATAAAAAGGGGATACTTTTAGTGGAAGAGAAGATTTTCTTCGCAATTGCGAAATTATTTTTCCATAATAAAAATAAAACTCATGAAACCGATTAACACCTCATGCGCCTTAATTTTAGGGGTACTAACTTTGTTTTCAACATCTAATGCAAATGCAGGTGGCTGCAGTTCTCATACTGAGAAGAAGGCAGAAATTGAATGCTTGTCTGATGATAAAAAATGTATAGAAGCGAAAGAAAAAGAATCACTATACAAAGTTGAGGCCTAAATGTTTGATAATCTTGGAACTGCTCTAGTACAGGCATTAGGCTTCTTTGCTGTTTTTGGTTTTTTTGTATATCAAACTTTATTTGCAGATAGCAAACCCAAAAATTCAAAATCAAATCCTAAAAAAACAAAGATTTCCGATAAAAAAGAATTGATTAAAAAAGAACCTAAAAAAGGCTTATTTAACAAAAAATCTAAACCTGTTGAAGAGAATTTAACAGTCCAAAAAAAGGGATTATTTGGGAGAAAAAAAGAAGTTATTAAAGAAGAGATTAAACCAAAGAAAAAAGGTTGGTTTAAATAGGTAAAGGTACTTAAACTCTTTTTTGATATCTTTTATACAAAAACTTTTTTTAGTAACTTTATAATTTATAGAATATAATACCCAAAATGAACCATAGAGAAATCACAAAAAAATATAGCGAGTTACTTAACAAGGCTGAATTTGCTACTGGCCGTAAGGAAGTTGTAGGTCTTTTAAAAAAAGCTGCCAAATTGAAATCTCAAATTGAAATCAATTATTAGATCTTAAAATTAGTTTAATTCTAAATGTAAAAAATTTTTTTAAATAAGTTTTTACATGAGATAATCTGCATAGATTATTTTTCTTATGAATAAAAAAGGTTATACAACCGAAAGCGGTGGTAGACAAAATGGTTTTGCAATTGAACCAGAAATTAACCCCATATCAGAAGGTGAATCAAAGAAATCCATATTTTTATTTATTGGAATATTATTACCTTTTCTAATAGGCGGTTTTTATTATTTAAGGACTCTGAATATATTCTGATATTTTATAAGCCATTTTTAGCAATATATTCTTCTGAGCTAACTATATCTTGCATTAAGCTCTCTGATGAAGGATTAAATCCATTTTGCTCTAAAAAAGATTTAACCTTTTCAAATTTTTGCTGAATTTTCTTTGTATATGGAGTTGTCATCAAATAATCGTCTTTTTCTGTTGAATAGTTCATTTGATTAACGGATTACTTTTACAATTAAATTTTGCAAAATATGCTATCTCTAGTGAAGTTATAAATATTACATAAATAATTTAATAGTAATAAATACTTATAATTTGTTTGTGTGAGGCTGATATTAGTTGATTTTTTTAAAGAGTACTTATAGTAACTAGTTCCATTAAATCTCTGGACTGTAGATATTTTTGAAATACTTCAGAATAAAATGCTTTTTTAGCAGCAAATTTTGATTCGAATTCAATTACTAATCCAAGCTGCCCTCCATCCCATTCATTTGATGTTGATTCTTGTATTAAATCTCTTTTTACTATTACTCCTCCCACAGATTTAATCCAAGGCAATACTGTCCTTATATATTCAAGAAATAAATCAGCATTTGGAATTGAAATTTTCTTTAGCCAATAGCTCTTTGTCATCAAATCAACATATTCTGGGTAGAATATAGCACATGGAGGTAAGTATTTATCCTTAGCTATATACCCCAGCGTTTATTAAATGGAAACCGAAAATGATTTATTAAATTTACTTCTTAAATCTCCAAATTCAGAGAGTATACGTACTACTGCCGAACAACTTGAAATTGATCATAATTTTTCCTATACCAAAGATGGAAATAATTTGCAGGGTGTTTGGGAGCTTAGGTGGAGTAGTTCTAATAGCCCCTTTTTAAAATATTCTCCTTTTATTGATAACCTTCAAATTCTTGATCCCTTAAATTTAAATGGTCTTAATTTACTTAAACCTAGAGGAATAAAATCAATTATTGGTACTGGCATTTTAATAAGACTTAATTACATAAATGAAAAAAAAATTGGGGTCAAATTTACACATGCTGGTGTTATTGGTCCTAAATTTGGAAGAAAAAATATAAAGGCTATGAAAGAAATAAATAATGAACAATTAGGGTGGTTAGAGATAACTTATTTAAGCAATAAGCTTAGAATCTGTAGAGGTGATAAAGGAACTTTATTTGTTTTAAGAAAAATAAATTCGCCGACTTTATTTAAGAATTTCAAGGAATTTATTAAAATCTATTAAAAATAGAAATTAATTCTTTATCCAAATAGACTTTAATACGAAATAAATTGGTAAATATTTAAATGATTCTTTAGGTATTTCATAACTTAAGAATTTTAGTGCTTCTTCTAACCAGTAACCAATATCAAATCCTAAAAGAATTTTTTCTATAACAAACCAAAATTCTTTATCAAATATAATTCTGAAGTTTAAGTAAACATATTCCCAATGAAAGGTATTCCAATATTGGGTTAAAAATGAGGATAAAATAAGCCATAGTGATATAAATAGAAAACTTTTAAGAAATTTATAAAATTTTTTCATATAACAGCAACTGTCTTATTTAATTTCAAATATCCCTTATTATTATTTGGATCAAATTTTATTTCCATTAAATATATTCAAAAAGATATAAAAATATTGAGAAAATAGTAAATTTTCGTGGCATTAATAATCTATTCTTCTTTTTTTAGATTCTGTGCCTTTAGATTTTTATTCTTAAGAAAAAATCCTAAAAACAGAAAAGCAAAATATATTAGTAAACTTATGCCAAAAATTAAAACTATCTTTGAAATATCCATAAATGATTTTTTTTATAAACTACAGCATTTTTTGCAAAGTTTTATCTACGGTAATGATTTTTCATTTATCACGATAACGATCTTCAATTATTAGGCTAATATTATTTAAATCATATGCAAGTAGCTTTTGCCTGGAGCCTTTGTTTATCAGTTGGTGTTGTTTTATTTTCAATTATTCCATTAACTATAGGGAGAGTTAAAGCGGGATATTCTGTTGAAAATATGTCTGCTCCAAGGGCTTTATTCGATGAATTACCTTCTTTTGGGAAAAGAGCAGTTTGGTGTCATCAAAATTGTTGGGAAAGTATTTCCCTACACGCACCCGCATGTCTTCTTTGTTTGATTAGTTTAACTGACTCTAATATTGCAATAATTGCAGCATTGATTCATCCTATTTTTCGTTTTTTATATATTGGTGCATACATATTTAATATCCCCACAGCTAGAGGTTTAATGTGGGCCTCAGGAATTTTTACAACACTTTTGCTTTACAAAGAGGGCTTAACTCAATTGATATAAACTTTTTAAACAATAAACTCTTCTAAATCTTTTAATTGATATTCATTGATTAGTTTCACTTTATTTGATTTTGCTAGTTGATGAGCAGACTTTGTAAAGCCAGATTTTGAGACTATTATTGCATGTGTACCTTTCCAAAATAATTTACCAGCTGAAATTTCCTGAACCGCTTTATTTCCAATAGCTTTTTCATGATCTTTGCATTGTATACATATTCTCAAATCATTTATTGACGCAATTAAGTCAACCCCTTGATCTCCTGTAATAGGGGTTTCTTTTACTTCCCAGCCATTTTGTTTGAGAATTTCCATACAATGATTTTCAAATCTAATACCTTTTTTGTAGTTTCCCTTTTTTTTACTAGAATAGTTTTTTTCTATTAGGTTTAAGCATGATTTCTCAATTTGACTTGCTATGAAAACAAACCAATCTTCAGTCTCGAGCTTTCTAATAGATCCAATTATCTCATCATCAATAGTAGGATTTACATTACAATAGGATCTCCACTTTTCGAAAAATAACTCCGTACTTCCAAATTCTTTTAAAATTACTTTTTCATAGAAGTATGGTATACCCTCTTTAAATCGCTTAGATCCATTAAATATATTTTTCTCAATGGCTTTTTCATCAAGTGGTGGATTGCCAATCCATTTTTTATAATCCTCGTTACCGTAAGCATCTATCTCCCTTAATCTGATCCTCTCCTCTAACAAATTGTATTTGTTCTCGTCAATTAATTTATTAATGGTTTGAATAAAGAAATTGGAATTTAA
>QCPF01000033.1 GCA_003212655.1 Prochlorococcus sp. AG-436-D21
CCCAAATTTAAGATAATTTTTGAGCCCGGAACAGCTTTAGTAGCAAATTGCATGCATATTGTTGGTAATATAAAATCAATAAACCTTAAATCTGGTGTAGCCTACCTTAATACAGACTTAAGTAGAAATCTTTTGGGTGGATTAACTAATAATATTAACTATCCATCAACTTTTATTCCAAAAATAGAAAATGAAAATTCAATCAATTTAAAAACAGAATATAAATTGGCTGGATACAGCTGTGTAGAAAAAGATATACTTGGAGATATAAAAATAAACATTAAACCCAAAATTAACGATAAGATTGTTTTAAGTAATGTGGGTTCTTATTCTAATGTTTTCAAGTCACCATTTATAAGACCAGATATTGCAGTTTATTCTTGGGATGGAGTAAGTCTTAATTGCATTAGGAGAAAACAAGATGTTGATGACATCACAAAACTAGATTTGGCATGAAGTATATTTGTTTTACTAATAATAACCTTATCGCATCTTCTTTAGATCGCTTAGATTCAGTTGATACCATATATATAGATCTCGAGAAATTAAACAAAAGTGAAAGACAAGGTCATACAAATTCTTGGATTTCAAATCATACATATGAGGATATTTTAAATATTAGGAATAATGTTAAGTCCTCTTTATTAGGCGTGAGGATAGATCCTGTAAATTTAAATACAGTAAAACAAATTAATAGAGTTATTAAGAATGGTGCAGATGTAATAATGCTTCCTATGTTTTATTCCCTCGAGGAAGTGAAAAAAGTAATATCTATCATTAATAATAGAGTTTTTTTGGATTTATTATTTGAAACACCTCAATCTTTAGAAATTATAGATCTCATTCCTAAAAATTCTATAAGGAAAATTCATTTTGGAATTAATGACCTATCATTAGCATTCTCATATAGTTCAATGTTTCGTTGTTTGTTTTCAGATAAACTCGAATTTGCCGCATCAAAAGCATATCAAAGGGAATTTGAATTTGGACTTGGAGGTGTTGGACCTTTAGGCTCAAAACCTATAAATCCGGAATTATTGCTTGCAAAAATGATTAGTTTGAAAGCTAATAGGGTTATATTATCAAGAAGCTTTTTAAAAGAAATTGATTTAACTGATTTTATCTCAGCTAAGAAATCTGCTGAAATAAAATTAAATGAATTAATCAATGTTGAAAGAAATTTATTCGTTTTAGATAATGAAGAAATAAAAAATAAAATTGAGTTGCTTAAAAAATTTGTCTAACTATGAAATTTAATTCAAAAAATATTACAGATCTGAAGACTAATTTTTAAAGCAATCTCATAGTATTCTTTTATCAAGAATGAGGTTTTAGGAATATTAAGAATTTAGTGTAAAATAAAAAAAAAAAATTATTTATGAAATCTGTATATATTGGGATGTCAATAGATATTTTGCATCATGGACATATTAATATTATTGAACATGGGGTTAGATATGGTGAGATAACTATTGGACTGCTTACTGATGAAGCAATAGCGAGTCATAAAAGGTTACCCTTATTAACGTATGAACAAAGATATAGAATTTTAGAAAATATAAGAGGTGTTAAAAATATTGTCCCCCAAAAAGAATGGGATTATGCCCCAAATATCAAAAAATATAAACCTAATTTCATGATTCATGGTGATGATTGGTTGGATGGTCCTCTTTTTCCATATAGAGAAAAAGCGATTGATGCTTTAAATCAAATAGGTGGAGAATTAATAGAAATACCTTATACAACCGATGTATCTTCTTCTAAATTAAAAGATGATTTATTTTCTAAAGGTATTTCGGTTGATGCAAGAAAAAAGACTTTAAAAAGATTATTGAGGGTCAAGCCAATCTTGAGATTTATAGAGGCGCATAGTCCTATTTCAGCAATAATTGCTGAAAAATCAAAATATATAGATAATAATATTTTTAAGGAGTTTGATGGATTCTGGTCAAGCTCACTTACTGATTCAATTGAAATGGGAATGCCAGATATCGAAGCTCTAGATGTTTCTAAAAGATTATTAAATATAAATAATATTTTTGATGTTACTACTAAACCTTTGATAATGGATTTAGATACCGGAGGTAAACTCGAACATTTTCAAATTAATATAAAAACCATTGAAAGATTGGGTATTTCAGCAGTAATTATTGAAGATAAAAAAGGATTGAAAAAAAATTCATTGTTTGGTAATGAAGTATCTCAGAATCAAGAGGATGTAGATGCTTTTGCAGAAAAAATTGCAATAGGTAAGTCAAATAGATTAAGTTCTGATTTTATGATTATTGCCAGAATAGAAAGTCTAATTCTAGAAAAAGGAATGAATGATGCTATTGAAAGAGCAATCAAGTATGTTGAAGCTGGTGCAGATGCGATAATGATTCATAGCAGATTGAAAGAACCTTTAGAAATATTTACTTTTGCTAAATTATTTAGATCCAACTTTGCTCATATACCTCTAGTCTGTGTGCCAACAAGTTATAACAAAACTACAGAGGATCAACTCCTGAATGTTGGTTTTAATATTGTTATATACGCAAATCATTTGATGCGATCATCTTATCCTGCAATGAAATCAGTAGCATTTAATATTCTTAAGTATGGTAGATCAGCTGAAGTTGAAAAATCATTAATAAGTATTAAAGAAGTTTTAGATTTAATACCTGGGACAAAATAGTGATAGATCCAAAGCTTTTTGTCAAAGGATTAAAGTTAGCTGGGATTGATTTTGCAACAGGAGTTCCAGATTCCCTTTTAAAGGATATTTGTGCTTATATAACTAACTCTTTTAGTAAGAAAAATCATATTATTTCAACTAATGAAGGCTCTGCTTTAGCCTTTGCGACAGGTTATTATCTATCAAAAAAAAAGCCAGCTTTAGTTTATATGCAAAACTCTGGGCTAGGAAATATAGTAAATCCTTTAATGTCATTAGTTCATCCGAAAATTTATGGAATTCCTGCATTATTATTAATAGGTTGGAGGGGAGAAGTTGATGAAAAAAGTGGGATACAAATAAAGGATGAGCCTCAACATAAAAAACAAGGATCTTCAACTAGAGAGTTGCTTGAAATATTAGATATTAAATATAAAATAATTGATTCCAATACTAAAAATATCGAAAAACTTATAAATCAATTAAAAGAGTTGAGCTTAGAATTAAAATCTCCAGTAGCAATTTTAGTAAAAAAAAATACTTTCTCATCATATAGCCTTAAAAGTAATATTCAATCTTCTAAACTTACTAGAGAGGAAGTGATTTTTACCATTGCGAATAATATCCCTCCAAATGTTCCTATCGTTTCAACTACGGGAATGGCATCTCGAGAATTGTTTGAAATAAGAAAAAATGCAAAAGATACTCATGCAAAGGACTTTTTGACGGTAGGAGGCATGGGTCATGCTTCCCAAATTGCAGCTGGAATAGCATTCTCTAAACCTGACAAAAAAGTTTTATGTATCGATGGTGATGGTGCCCTATTAATGCATACTGGGGCTCTCGCTATAAGTGCTGATTGTAAAAATTTGATTCATATTTTAATTAATAATGAGGCCCACGATTCAGTTGGAGGGCAGCCTACAAAAGGTGATTTTCTAAATTTCTGTAATATTGCACTTAATTTTGGCTATAAAAAGGCTTTTAAAGTCTTTGACTTAGAAGAATTAAAATTAGCTATTAAAAATTCAATTAAATCAGATGAAAGTTGTTTTATTGAGGTACACTGTCTTAGAGGTAATAGAGAAAGTTTAGGTAGACCAAATCGAACACCCAGAGAAAATATGATAGATTTCATGCACTTTCTTAACAATTAAATAATTTTTATAATTTACATGAGTAAGCTTGAGCCTGATTATTCGATTAAAGAGTTTGTTTCTAAAAGAAATTCTCAGAAGATTATTTTCACAGCAGGACCGTCCTCTCTCACTAATGAAAATATAAGAGGCTTAAGGCCATGTTTTGGTAGAGGTGATGAAGACTATATCAATCTTGAGAAGCGTGTTCTAGAAAAATTGAAAAAAATTTCTGGTCATAAACATTTAATAAGGATGCAGGGATCTGCCTCGGTTGCTCTTGAGATTATGTTAACGAACTATTTATATGGAAAAATTTTGCTCGTAGATACTGGATT
>QCPF01000034.1 GCA_003212655.1 Prochlorococcus sp. AG-436-D21
TTGGTCTAAAAAGTGGCAAGAAAATTCCTACAAAAACTTGCTTAAAGCTCCATTAAGAATTAATTCTATTAACTTTAATATTGGAGAAATACCCTCAGACGAAATTTTTACCTTTAAAAAAGAAAATTGTCCAGGAAGAATGCAAGGTGGAAGAAAGAAAGGTTTAGAGAGAATGCAATACTTCTTTAGTAATAAATTAGATTTTTATTCAAAAGATATATCTAGCCCAGAAAAATCATTTGATAGTTGTACAAGACTATCCCCATATATTTGTTGGGGATGCATTTCATTAAAAGAAATTTTTAAAAGGGCAAATATATCAAAAAACAATAATTCCAGGATGTTAAAAAGCAGATTAACTTGGCATTGTCATTTTATTCAGAAACTTGAAAGTGAACCAGAACTAGAGTTTAGGGAATACCATCCTTTTTTTAAAAATATTAGACAAAAAAATAACGAATTACTTTATTCATGGAGTACAGGTAATACTGGCTTTCCTTTTATAGATGCATGTATGCGTTCATTAAATTTCAATGGGTGGATTAACTTTAGGATGAGAGCGATGTTAATGTCTTTTGCTAGCTATAATTTATGGCTACCATGGCAAGATTCAGGTTCTGAATTAGCAAATAAATTTGTAGATTATGAACCTGGAATCCATTGGAACCAATGCCAAATGCAATCTGGAACTACGTCTATAAATACCAATAGAATTTATAATCCTATTAAACAGGGAAAAGATCATGATCCTCAAGGAAAATTTATAAAAAAATGGATACCAGAATTAAAGGATATATCAGTTAATTTCATTCATGAACCATGGCTATTATCTAGATTTAATCAAGAAGAATATGAAAAAATTAACTACATAAGACCAATAATTGACATCCCTAATAGCACTAAAACTGCAAAGAAGAAAATCCAGGAAATCACTAAAAAGGATGGGTATTGGGATATCTCAAAAGAAATTTATTTAAAGCATGGCTCTAGAAAAAGGCTTAGAAAAAATATAAATAATAAAAAAATTATTTCTAAGGAAAAGGAAAAACAATTCGAACTAAAATTAGATTTCTAAATTTTATTGTCAGAAATTTCCAGATTCCTTTTAGCGCTTAGGAAAGTTTTTTAAATTTTGGAAATATATATATAAATCCACGATGAACTAATGCAAGCTTTAATGTATTTATTAGATTTTATTAATTATGTCTGAAAGATTTGAATGGGATGATACCAATAGTTCAGGTATATGGTGGAGTACTAATGTAAGTATTAGAGATGAGTGCATTTTGCTTAAAGAAGATACTCAATGCGAGGATTCTGATATAGTCGAACTTCTAAGGAGTATTGCACAAAATATTGAAGATAATGGCCTTTAATTTTAAAAGCATATTCTCTTTATTAGAGATTTTCAATTCCTTTTACAGCTTTTATTAATTCGATAGTAATACCTTTTTCACTCATTGAATGACCAGCATCATTAACAATAATTAATTCAGAATTCTTTAATTTCTTATTTAGATCCCAAGCACTCCTAACAGGACATACAACGTCGTACCTCCCCTGAATTATTTTTGTTGGAATCGATTCTATTATTTTTATATTTTTCAAAATAAAATCATCTTCTAAGAAAATATTATTAATAAAATAATGACATTCGATCCTTGCAAATGCATCTGAAAAAGAATTAACTTCAGACTTATCAAAATCAAATTTTTTATTTATTAAATGACTAGTTGAGAGTTCCCATTTTGTCCAAGCTGCTGCTGCTTTTGATCTAAGATTTGCATCTGATGATGTTAGATATTTATAAAAAGAACTTATCAAATCATTTCTTTCTTCTTTTGGTATTACAGAAATATATTCTTCAAATTCATCAGGAAATATCTCACTTGCACCATATTGATAGAACCATAACAATTCAAACTTTCTACATAAAAATATTCCTCGCAAAGTTAAGCTCGTAACTCTTAAAGGATTTTTTATTGCATATATAAGTGAAAGTGTTGACCCCCAAGATCCCCCAAACAAATGCCAAGTTTCTATTTTTAAAAGAATCCTTAATTTCTCAATATCATCAACTAAATGATTAGTCGTATTTTCTCTTAATTCTGAGAAAGGAGTTGAAGAACCGCACCCTCTTTGGTCAAATTGAATAATATCGAATTTATCTGGATCAAAGTATCTTCTATATCTTGGTTGACTTCCTCCTCCTGGGCCTCCATGAATAACAAGTATTTTTTTGCCATTTGGATTACCAGATCTTTCCCAATAAATAGTATGTATATCACTTACTTGTAAAAAACCCTTTTCACGTACTTCAATTTTAGGAAACAAGACTTGATCTTTCATTGTGAAATATTTTTAAACACTTAATAAATCCATATTATCCAAAAAGAAGTCTAGTTTAGAAGTAATTTGTTAAAAAAAAAAGGACTGGTGGTACAGTCCTTTTTGATATTTGATTTCCTTCTAACAGGATATAAAATTACATATTTTAAAGTCTATTTACTCATAAACCTAGAATACGTGAATTCGGGGATTTCTCTCGATAATTTAAGTCCCAGTTGTCGCTAGTAATTATAAAGCGAAGTCTTATCAGACTAATTGATTGAACTTGAATTTTCGAATAATCCCATTCTCAGGAATACGCTTCCTATATTTTGGAATTTGCTAAATTTCAGGCGGACTATCAATCATTTAGATTGCCTCCGAACTCAACATTTATAAATTACTCCTTTTTATATTTTCAGTAAATCCGTAAATATGCTGATTTACTTTTTTCTTAATTTGTAAGAGGATTTTAATGACCCTTTGTTTTTAATAGATAAATATAAAAATTAAAGTCTATAATCCTTAGTTATTCAGATTCATAGAGCAAAATAGATTCAATTATTCTTTTATCACTATCAGAAAGTTTATAATCTTTCAATTTCCACTCAACAAATTTTACACACTCATCAATAGAATGATTGTTATCCCCGCTATTACGCCACTCTCTAATCCAATCTTCCAAGGCAAAAGTTATTTTTCAAGTAAGCATATTTACCAATCAGGCTAATTAAAATCTCGGCCAATAGGTTCTTTATAAAAATCCCCTTCTTTTATACCTTTATCATATTTTTCAATAATCTTTTTAGAAGAAGCTATTGAGGGTATTAAATCTCCTACATATATTGGCTCCATCGTAATTGATATAATGTTCTTAATTACTTATTATTCTATAAAAGAATTTAATAAATAGATTATTAATATTAATTATGGATTTCATCAAAAAGAACAAGATCTTAACACTAATGGCAGTTATTGCATTTTTATCATTTGTATTAGAAAAAGTTGGCATAATACACCCTTAAATTAATTAAGTTTATTTAATAAATACTTCCTAATGAAATAAGTAAACAGATACTATTACTGCAAAAATAAGCAATGGAGATAATAATGTAAAAATTAAAGTTGAAAGATTAATCAGCATAAATTTTAAAAAAATACACAAATTTAATAAACATCACTTTTAAGCATTTGCAATAAGTAAAATTTAAATTATTACGATATAAAAAAAAATTTGATTGAAGAAAGATATAAAGAAGAATATGAAGAGGGCTCAGACTTACTATGGCCTAGTGATAAAGAAGATAAAATAACTCGGCAATTTTATAAAGATTTATCTTATCTTTCAAAAAACATAAAATATAGTAAAAAGAAAAAGCTAAAAATTTTTGAAAAAGTAGTTAGAATAATAAGAGGCCAAGGCTGGGGTTAATTAATATCAAACTAAAATGAAAAATGTAATGATACTAATTAGAAGTTTTTTTCTTTTAAGACCAAGAATTTTATCCACTATATTTTTCATTCCTATTCTTTATGGCATTGGCTGGGCTTTATCTCAGCCACTTTTATTGTTTAATTTTGAAAAAGAAAATTTATCCTTAATTGGTACTATTATTACTTTCTTACTTT
>QCPF01000035.1 GCA_003212655.1 Prochlorococcus sp. AG-436-D21
CAGCAAGATAACCTGTTTGGCCATGCTGAATAATTTCACTAGGTCCTCCCCTTTTATAAGCTACAACAGGTACCCCACAGGCTAAAGCTTCAACAATAACATTCCCATATGCCTCATTCCATTTCGGAGTATTTAGCAACACTCTGCATTTACCAAGTTCTTTTTGTAATTCATCGGTTGATAAAAACCCCATCCAATCTATAGCTCCTTGAGGGAATGATTTTTCTATTTTTGAGGCATACATCTCATCTTCAATAAAGCCCCAAACTTTTAATTTTTCGTCAAGTGCATTTGCTACATAAACTGCATCCTCCAAGCCTTTCTCGGGAGCCACTCTTCCAACCCATGCCAAGGGACCCTGCACTGAATCTTGAAAAATATAATTATCTAAATTAAAACCATTACCAATAATTGTTGGTTCTTTTATGAATGGATAGTCATTAGCTTGCATTTTTGAATGAAAAGCAAAATTGTTTGGATATCTAGCATATACCTTAGAAATTAAATTACTAATAACTAAACTTTCAGAACCCATACTAATAATGTGAGCAATGGGTATATCTAAATTTATAGTCAGCCAAATAGGCAACCAATCATAGGACATGTTTAACAATACATCTGCATTTTTAGCAATATCTAAGCCCCTTTCAAGCATTCCTGCTAAAAGAGAATTGTCCGGAATACTTACAGGAGAGTTAAAATCTTGATGCTGCCAACTAATTTGATCTTCACCTTCTACAAAATGTAATTTAGCTTTTACATTGCTTTCATGTAACTTAGAGTTTTTTGGAGCTATTACCTCAACATCATGACCTAAAGAAATTAAACCTGAGACTAGAGAATTTAAAGTTAATTCAACTCCGCCACCTTTTCCACTCCCCAAGAATCCTATAGGAGTACTAATCAAAACTATTCGCATTATTAGACTTTTTACAAAAAGACACTAATTAAATAGTAGTATCAGAAAATTTATTTTCCCATAAACTCTTTCTCTGGCTTACAAAAAATACCGAGATAAGGATAAACACTACTCCTATCCACTGCACAACAGTGAGTCTTTCATCTAACCAAACACCGCCACTAAGAAGAGCAAATACAGGAGTTAAAAATGCAAGAGTACTAAATCCAGTTATTTCTTTGTTATTCGCAAAATAGAAAAACAATCCATATGCTATTGCCCCTCCAAAAATACTTGCAAATGACATAAGTCCCCAATCAAATAATGACCAATCTGGGATTATTTTGAAACTTGTTTGTAAGCAGTGCTTAATGATTAGGGGCAAACTTCCTAAAACCATATGCCAACCTGTAACTGCAACTGGATCACTTTTAGTACAAGTAAATCTTATTAAAATCGTTCCTAATGCCATAGCTAAAGAAGCTGCAAGCATCCAGAGCTCTCCAAAGTTAAAAGCAACAGCATTTATAGACTTATCAGACATTAACCACCAATTTCCTAAAAATTCTTGTGGAATTCCTAAAAATACTATTCCTCCCAACCCGAAAAGCAGTCCTAACCAACCTATTGGATTAATTAAATTTCCAAAAATTGCTCTCGCCAAAATTGCTACCAAAAGTGGTTGAGAATCAATTAAGACAGAGCCTAAACCTGCTCCAGTCTTTTCAATACCATAAGTTAAAAACAATTGAAAAAAAGTGGCATCGACAATCGTAAAAACCAAAAACCACTTCAAATCGCAACTGTAAATTTTTAAATCTCTTTTAAACAAATATGTTGTAATTAGAACAAGAATCCCTGCAGGAAGTAATCTTAAAGAAGCTACAAACTCAGGTCCAGCACTAGATACTAAGGGAGTCATAGCCGCCATTGATGTTCCCCAAAGTGCAAAAGGGAGAATCATTAAAAACCAAATTATTATTGAATTCATTAGGTCTGCTGATAATCTTTTTAAAGTAGTTTTATAAATTTACTTTAAAAGAATGATTTGGCCTTTTAGACGAAAGTCAAAAAAAAGAATGGCTCGTATAGTAATTGATGAGCCTATTACAAGTTCAACAAGAGTTTCTGTCCTTAAAGCTCTTAAACAAATTGAGGATAGAGAATTTCCTGCTTTAATCGTGAGAATTGATTCACCAGGCGGCACTGTTGGTGATAGTCAAGAAATATATTCTGCTATTAAAAGACTAAAAGATAAAGGATGTAAAGTCATTGCTAGCTTTGGGAACATCTCAGCGTCTGGAGGTGTTTACATTGGTGTCGCATCTGACAAGATAGTTGCTAATCCAGGAACAATTACAGGATCAATTGGTGTGATTATAAGAGGAAATAATTTATCTGAATTATTAGATAAAGTTGGTATTAAATTCGAAACTGTTAAAAGCGGTCTATTTAAGGATATACTTTCTCCCGATAAGCCTTTAAGTGAGGAAGGGAGGAAATTGCTTCAGGGCCTTATTGATGAAAGCTACAAACAATTTATTGAAGCTGTTGCTGAGGGAAGAAATTTACCTGTTGAGGAAGTAAAGAAGTTTGCCGATGGAAGGATTTTCACTGGTACTCAAGCGAAAGAATTAGGGTTAGTTGATGAGGTTGGGGATGAATTTGTTGCGAGAGAACTAGCTGCAGAAATGGTTAATATTGATACAAAAATTCAACCTTTAACATTTGGGAAGAAAAAGAAAAAAATACTTGGACTAATTCCTGGAAGCAGAATAATTGAGAAAATTATCAATAATATCTTTTTTGAGTTTGACTCATCTAATAAAGTACTTTGGTTATACAAGCCTTAATTGATATGTATGAAAAAATGAAAGAAGATTATAAAATTACATTTGTCCGTGGTGCTACAACAGCATCAGGGAATTCTGTTAGGGAAATAGAAGTTGCTGTAGTGGAATTAATTGATGAATTAATTTCACGCAACAATATTATTAAGAAGAACATATTATCTATTACATTCACAGCGACAAAAGATCTAAATGCATGTTTCCCCGCTTCAATTGCAAGGAAATTTAATGGACTTGATTCAGTAGCTTTTTTAGACTGCCAACAAATGCATGTATCCAATGATGTTGATTATTGTATAAGAATAATGGCACAAGTTTTGTTGCCCCCCAATTATGCAATAAAGCACCCTTATTTAAGAGGAGCTGCAAAATTAAGGACAGATAGATGTTAACCTAAGTGAAAAATTTTTCTGCTTTAAATTTGAATAGCACGAACTCAACCTTTAAAATTCCATACCCGTAATGTTAAAAATTAGAAAGAAACTCTCTTTAAACCTTAAAATTTTAAGATTATTTATTATTCCTACAATTTTAGTTTCAACTCCTTTTTTTAATAACCTCCAGGAGGCTCATGCAGGGTTGGAATTTCAGTGGGATCAAGACTCTAGTTTTAGAAGATTAAAGTGGTTTCAAAAAGAAAATGGAAGGAAATTTAGAAATACAATTTACTTTTTCTTAAGGCCATCTGATAGAAGAGCCGATCTATTAAAAATTAATCTAGCAATACCCAAAACCTTTAAATCCACTTTTAAAAACGAAAACATTAGTTTTTGTAAAGTAAAAATAGGCGGTTTTGAAAGTAGAACAAAATGTATAGAAGACATTCCAGCCGATTTCGAAATTAATACCGATGAATCAGGCTTACGGTCATTAGATATTTACCCTTACAGCCCAATTCCTTCGAATAAAGAAAGTTATGCAATTGTCTTAAAAGTCTTTAATCCAAAAAAATCAGGTTTATATCAATTTCATTCATATGGGCAACCTAAAGGAAAATCATTTTCAAGTTATTTAGGAAGCTGGACTATAGTGATCGATTAAATGATAAATTAAATAAGGATAATTAAAAAAATGACTAAAAGAACTTTTGGCGGAACTTCCAGA
>QCPF01000036.1 GCA_003212655.1 Prochlorococcus sp. AG-436-D21
AATCATTATCGCAAATTTATTCACAATGCTTTTCGGGTTCTGGATAAGTAGAAAAATTAATTAGATTTCATATAATGGTGTTGTTACTTTGATATGGGATTATATTTATGAATGAAAATAATCTTGAAACAGTTACATCGTTATCTTCAGATTTAAGTACAAGAGAAAATATTACTATTCAACTTGAGGAATTGCTCATTGCGGGAAATTATGATGAGGCAAAGTTACTTTTAGAGCCTTCCCAACCTGTAGATATTGCAGATGCCATTGGAAGCCTTCCACTAATATTGCAAGCACTGGCATTTCGATTATTAAAGAAAAAATGAAGCAATAGAGGTTTATGAATATTTAGATCCAGTAGTACAGCAAACTTTATTAGAAAGACTTCGTTCAGGGGAAGTTTTAGAAATCGTTGAAAAAATGTCGCCTGATGATAGGGTTCAACTCTTTGATGAATTACCTGCGAAAGTCGTACGAAAATTTTTGTCTGCTCTTAGTCCTGGTGAAAGGAGAGTAACAGCTGAATTACTTGGATATGAGCCTGAAACTGCTGGAAGATTAATGACAACTGAATTTATAGACCTCAAAGAGATGCAAACAGCAGCAGAGGCTCTTTCTCTAGTTAGAAAAAGAGCCCCATTCACCGAAACTATCTATAGCTTATATGTTACCGATAAAGAAAGACATTTAACTGGGATTCTCTCTTTAAGAGATCTTGTAACTGCTGATCCTTCTAAGCCAATTGGAGATGTTATGACAAGAGATGTAGTTAATATTTCTACTAATACGAATCAAGAAGAGGTTGCTAGAGCAATACAAAGATATGATTTTTTAGCTCTCCCAGTTGTTGATAAGGAAAAAAGACTTGTTGGGATAGTAACTGTCGATGACTTAATTGATGTAATAGAGCAAGAAGCTACAAGAGATATTTATGCTGCTGGGGCAGTACAACCTGGAGATGAAGATGATTATTTCCAAAGTAGTTTGTTTACGATTGCTCGAAGAAGAATTTTGTGGTTATTAATTTTGGTTTTGGCAAATGGTTTAACGACAAAAGTTATAGCTATGAATGATCAAATATTAAAAGAAATAGTTGATATATAAAGGCAGAAAATGTACTAAAACATCCTAAAAAACCGCTATAAAATAATACTAATTTTTCGTTATTAATAAAATTTAGTGATACTAAAATTCCTAAAAAAAAAGATGATAAAAAATTTACTATTGAAGTATTTTGAATATCAAAACCTATACTTTTTTTAAAATTATTTTGTATGAATATTCTCAGTATTAATCCAAAAGTACTGCCAAGTAAAATTATACTTATAGAAATAGAATCCAAGATTTACATTTTTATCCATCCTTTTAAAATCTTATTAGGATCATCAAAAAATTTATTAGAAGCTAATTTAACCCTTACCCAAGTTTCATTTTTGCTGACTTTCCATTTACGTAATACTGATAAATTTGTACCTACATCAAGAACTAATAATTCCTTAGCATAAATTTCAGGACAAGAATAAAGAGAAGTATTGGAACTCAATATAATTTCATTTGTATTATTGGGAAACTTATTTTGATTTAAACTTTTTTGTATACCACCAGCAGGTAATGTAATTGGAGCAATTAATGCAAAAAATAATTAAACAAAAATTCTTGAGAACATTATTTATCATATGTCTAAAGTTGCCATATCTAAGTTGCTACTATGAGTTTCAATAAATTCTCTTCTTGGTGCAACTTTATCTCCCATTAATATATTGAATATTCTGTCAGCTTCAAGTGCATCTTCGATTTCAACTCTTTTCATCATTCTCGTTTGAGGATTCATAGTTGTATCCCATAATTGTTTTGGCATCATCTCACCTAAACCCTTAAATCTTTGGATATTATAATTTGCATTTTCTCCAAAACCTTCAATTGTATCCTTTAATTGATTCTCGTTATAACAGTAATTATGATTCTTACCTCTTTCAACTTTATAAAGGGGGGGACAAGCAATGTATATAAAACCTTTCTCAACAAGTTCTCTTTGGTATCTATAAAAAAATGTCAGCAATAAAGTTCTTATATGAGCACCGTCAACATCAGCATCTGTCATAATTACAACTCTGTGGTATCTCAAAGAGCTCTCGTTGAACTCCTCTCCTTTTATTCCTAATCCTAGAGCTGTAATTAATGACTGTATTTCTGTGTTTTTATAAATTTTGGTATCGTCAGTTTTTTCAATATTAAGAATTTTACCCCTGAGAGGCAAAATAGCCTGAAAATTTCTATCTCGTCCTTGTTTTGCAGAGCCACCAGCTGAATCTCCTTCAACTATGTAAATTTCTGATTCTGAGGGATCTCTAGAACTACAATCTGCTAATTTGCCTGGTAATGTAGAACTCTCTAGAACGCTTTTTCTTCTTACTAATTCTCTTGCTCTTCTAGCAGCTTCTGCTGCATTAAATGATTGAATTGCTTTTTCAAGAATCAAATCCAAAATTCCAGGATTGAATTCCATATATTTTGTGAGAGCCTCTCCAATGAGAGAATCGACAATTCCTCTTACTTCAGTATTTCCTAATTTTGTTTTTGTTTGCCCTTCAAATTCGGGATCAGGAACTTTTACTGACAAAACAACAGTCAAACCCTCTCTAATATTTTCGCCAGCTAAATTTTTTTCAATATCTTTTCTTTTGCCTCTCTTTTTTGCAAGATTATTGAAAGTTCTTGTCAGAACTGTTTTTAATCCTTCAATATGAGTTCCTCCATCTATCGTTCTAATATTATTTGCAAATCCTAAAATATTATCTGAATATACATCTGAACACCATTGTAAAGCTGCCTCTACATATACATTTTCTTTCTGTGAGTCAACATAAATTATTTCAGGATGAATAGACTCTTTTTCAGCATTCATGTATTCAACATATTCTTTAATACCTCCTTGATACAAGTAGATTTCTTCTTTAAAAGAACCATCTGATAATTGATTTCTTTCATCTCTAAAAACAATTTTAACTCCGCCATTCAGATAAGCTAATTCCCTTAATCTAGATGAAAGAAGAGAATATTCAAATTCAATTCCTCCAGAAAAAATTGTTTTGTCGGGTTTAAAGCAAATAGTTGTACCTTTCTTAACTGGTTTGCCAGTCTGTTTTTTAGTTTCCAATTCACCCTTTGATACACCTTTTTCAAATCTTTGCTTAAATTCACTTCCATCTCTATAAACAGTTACATTAACCCATTCGCTTAGAGCATTAACTACAGATATTCCTACTCCATGCAAACCCCCTGAAACTTTATAACCACCACTTCCAAATTTACCTCCTGCATGAAGAACAGTTAATACAGTTTCTAAGGCACTTTTCCCTGTTCTTGGATGAATATCTGTTGGAATACCTCGTCCATTATCAGAAATTAAGGCAGAACCATCTGCTCTAAGAACTATTTCTATGTGATCACAATGTCCTGCAAGTGCTTCATCAACCGAGTTATCAACTACCTCATATACTAAATGATGTAATCCTCTAGGTCCTGTTGAACCTATATACATTCCAGGTCGTTTACGAACTGGTTCTAACCCCTCTAAAACCTGAATCTGTTCTGCGCCATAGTCATTTGAGATTTTATTAGATCTTTTGTCCTCACTCATTTAATATAAAAAAAATATTAAACTTTTAAAATGTTATTTTTAAAAGGTCTTTCATTAAATTTACCACCGCAATAAGATAAAGGCTCGAAGTTAATGAAAAA
>QCPF01000037.1 GCA_003212655.1 Prochlorococcus sp. AG-436-D21
CTAATAAACAAAAAATGAGTAATAAATACTTATTCTTTAAAAGCTTTATGGTGATTATGCTTGTTATTTTGTAAAAAATAAGGTTAATCTTTAATTGAATTTTTAAAATAAGTATTTGTACAGCTGTCAAAAAATGAATAACTCATAATGATTAAACTAGTAAAAATTTTTTCATGAAGAAAATCATAAATAAAAAAAATAATAAAAATGAACCATGGTTTAAATGGTTAACTAGAGAACTCAATTCTTATGAAGCTTTTCAGGATTTCGAATCAGGCAGGAATCCACGAGATGTAGCAGAGGCTTTTATTTCTAAAAATAGTACTGCTATTTCAGAAGTTTTCGATAATTTTGATGAAGAAGATAAAGATACACTCGATCAGTTTCTTAAGTTAACCGAATGCGAGATGCATGTGTTTAGAATTCTTGAAAAACAAATAGAGTTAAGAAAAAAGGTAAGATTTGTAGATTTTAAAAAAAGAAAAAAAATAAAAAGTTAATTTCTATATCAGTTGATTTTTCCCGTTACCAGTCTTACCAAAGCCTAGCCAGATGAACCACAAGATCCATCCTAAGATAGGTATTAAATTAATAAAGATCCATTTCCAATCTTTTCCAAAATCTTTGATTCTTCTTACATCAATAGCTATTTGAGGAATAATACAAACTATTCCATATGCATTGAAACCAAACGTTTTTAAAAATATTGGGATAGTTAGTAAAGAAATTATAAGATTCGCTAGTTGAACTAACCACCAGTCCGATCGAGATGTGAATCCTTTGAAGTCTGTAGCTTTAATCCAAAACTCTTTATATGCGTTTAAAAAGTCATTAAACATAAATTAAAAATTCAAAGAATTTAACATTATCAATTTAATTTTTAATTTATCAAAATATTATTTACTAAATAGGATCAAATAAATTCATATCATTTGAATCTTGTTTTGGAATCTCATTTTGATTTGGTAATGAACAGAATCCGTCTTTGCAAATCATCTTTTCTTTTGCGATGATATTAGAGTTTGAGAATATGTTTTTGTTATTGTTCTTTGAAGATTCTTTCATCATATATATAAAAAAATTAAATTCAATATTAAATTAATAACTCAATTTATTTTGATAAGCAACAAAATTAATATTAATTATTTATTTATTTTTTTTGATTTGGCAAGTCTCTCCAAAACAGCGCCATTATATAAATGAATAAAGATATAGAACAAATATAAAGTAAAGAATTTAGATGCATGTTTATTTACTAAAGTAATAACAAAGAAGTGCCTTTTATAAAAATGGGATTTAAACAGATTGGTAATTTTTGACTTAGCAATCAAATAAATTCTAGTATTTATTTAAGTTTTTTATGCTTTTCCAAAACTTTGAGAAGGAAAATTTTTTAAATTTTTGGGATATATCTATTTAGTTAGTAAAATTATAAATCTAAAAGTTTTATAATTCTTATCAATTTCTACATTTTTAAATGTTTATTTTATTTCACGATCTATCCTTATTTATTTCTGTTAGAGCTTTTCTACCTTCCTTAAGGGTTCTTAAGACGAGCCAGGTTAGAGAGGCAATCATAAGAATGATAAGTGTTATCAGAGAAATATGAGTTGTATCAATATTGTTGGCCAATTTAATTAAATTCTTTTTGAGTTTTTAATTTAAAAAATTAAAACAATTCAAACGTCTGATCTAGAGTAAGCAGGTATGAGCATTCCACCATCTTGATCGTCATTATTGTCATCATCAAACCCACCCCCCAGAAGTAATTCTATAATTACAAGTACAGCTATTGGATAAAAGCACCATAATATCGCTGTAAAAGGACTTACTGAATGAGAAGCTGAGTAAAATTCTGTCATAGCCTGATATTAATCTAAAGAAACAACAATTGTGGATCCTGTGGGTAGTGTTTTATTTAATATTTCTTTAAATATTTTTAAAAACTTTTCTCTTTCGCTCGAATATATCTTTGTTATGTATAGATATCTTTATTCTTCAAAATCAATTTGAATAATAATTTTCTTGAACCTACTGAGAAACTAATAATGACATAATGAATCGCGCGATTGTTATTTTTTATACTTCACAATAATTGTACAATTTTGATTCAAAAACTATTATTTATCTTGATTTTATAAATTCTATGTTTTCTTTCACTTTTGATCCTTTGGCTGCAATATTTGGTATATCAGGAATTGTAGGCTTCTTTTTCTTCGTTTCTGCTGCTAAGGGAACTTCCAGTATCAATACAAAACCAAAAAAGGAATTAGATTAAAACTTATTCTGCCATAAAACTAAATTGAAATTTTAAATTTAGTATTTAAAAGGCTTGTTAATTATTACTTATTCCATTGTTTAGAAATAAATTCAAGAAAATCTTTTAGATCCTCTTCAGGACAATTTGTTTGTTTTTGTAAATCAATGCAAATTTGCTTAATATTTTCAAAGGCCTTTTTTACTATTTCGTTTTTTTCAATAACCTCAAAATATTCTTGATCAGTAAAAGGCATAATATTAGTTTCCTTCTTGAAAATTATTTATTAACCATATTTTATCTACATTGACTTAACAGTAAAGAAGAAAAAATCTTTTTTCTTAAATTTAGCTACCCAATCGATAATGTTTTTTAATACTTTTGGTTACTTCCCATTCGCAGTTAAGTCCCGCAGGAAACTCAACTAGATCTCCAGCTTTGATAAAATAAATGTCACCGTTTTGGGTACTTATTTTCGCTTGACCTTCAATAATTAAGCAAATTTCCTTATCATCGTAATTCCATTGAAATTTGCTTGGCTCACATTCCCAAATAGGCCAACTTTTTATTCCATACTGAATTATTACGCTTGCACTACAGGGGGAAGATATTAGAACTTTCACGAAATAGTTCAGATGTGTTTTTTCATTTTATAAATAAAATAAATATTTATTTTCGAGAATGTGTATTTCTTTACTGTCTTTAATTTTTTTTCGTTTATCATAAAAAAAATTTCTAATTTATGGATGAGCTTTCTGTATTATCAATTTCGCTATCTATAGCTTCTCTAGGAATATTTTTTTTATTTTTCGCTTCAAATGATGATGATGACCAAGATGGAGGTAAGTTGATTAAATCATTAGAAAGAATTAATTAATTCCAAATAAATAAAACATTTAATAGATATTTATAACCTATAAAGCCTGCATAAATGCAGCTTAAAAAAATAACATAAACTTCTAATGTGCCGAGTCTTTTTTTCTTTAAAGTTTTCATTCTTTTGAGTGTTTATAGGGTAATTTTATTTAATTTGATTTTTATTAACATGAGTATTTTTTACATTAACTCAGAGATTAAAGAATTATTAATGTCAAGCCAAAAAGTAAAAAACAAGTAAAAAATATTATTTTTTTGGTAATTTCTCTTTCCTCATTCTTAGCAAAAAATAA
>QCPF01000038.1 GCA_003212655.1 Prochlorococcus sp. AG-436-D21
TAGTTTCATTAGAAGTGCTCTCTGGTATAAAAATATCTATTATTAGTTCTTTTATCTTCCTTTCGCTATTTTGTGTCATTACTTTTTCAATATTTAAATATATACCTTCCAAATCAAATCCTTTCGATTTGGCTTTGATTGCCATGATAGTTAGCAGGCAAGTACCTAGAGATGTTGCTAATAAATCAGTTGGGGAAAAACTTTCACCTTTACCGCAGTGATCTAAAGGTGCATCAGTTCTAATAAGACTTCCAGATTGTAGATGAATAGCCTCACAGTTTAAATTTCCTAAATAAGAACATTTAACTTTAGTCATTTTAAAAAAATTAAATTAGGAAAATATTATTAATAAAAAATTATGGAACATAACAAGATTATTGATGAGAAAATTTTTTTGCATATTAGTGGAGTATTAAGGAAATTCATCATTCAAGTTTTGAAATCAGTTTTTATATCCATATTCCTCTAAGCAATACTCAATTAATTCAATTGATTTATTAAGAGTTCTTTTATTTTTATTTTCTAGATCGAAACATTCATTTAGAACACGTATAGATTCATTTAAAAATGATTCTTCTTTATTTTTTATATCTTTAACTTTATTTATATAAATTAATTTTTTAATCCCAATTAAGGAAAATATGATTATTGATATTGTAAAAATTGCTATTTTGAATTTATTCATACAATTAGTTATTGCAAATATTTTAATTTACTTAATATCTAAAAACTTTACATAGCTTATAGAACTAAGTAATTACATATGTAGCTGCTGTTATTACTATGGCAGTAATTGAAATGAAGATGTATGGAACAACCTTTAAAGGTATATATAGATTATTTTTAGACATAACTAGAACCTTTATACAAATAATTACATTACCTTTAAACTTTATAAGTCTTCAAATATACAAATTAATTTTCTTTGTATAAATTCAATCCTTTTAAAGATTAACAAATTTATATTCATTGAATTTTCATTAAATAAAGTATCTCTAAATCTTGTCTTGAGTCCGATATTTTTCTTTTTAAAAAGATTAATTCTTCTTGGCTCATTTTTGATTCTTTTATCATCAATTCTGCTTGTTCAATAGCATGTTCTATATTTCTAATTTTAATATCTCTTATTGAGGGATCATCTTTACATGCTTTTTTAGTATTTGCATCTAACATATGTACGAAAATATCACCTTGAATGTAATCTAATTTAAAACTTCATTATTCTACAACCGCAAATTTAATTAAAATAAATTATTATATAATTAAGAACTTTGACCTTAGCTAACCCTCTCTTCAATTGATCGAGTGGGTTTTTTTTATGGTGTAATATACTCCTAGCATTTACTATTAATTTGGAAGATTCAAAACCTAATCCTGAGGAAAATAATTCAATCGAATCGTCCCCCAATTTGAATGAAGACAATAAAGATCTTAATGAGGGGAATAAAAAAGAAGAAAATGTTAAGGCATTTACAGAATTTCTAGAGAAAGCAAGTAATCAAGATTCTTCAGAAGAAAAAGTAAAACTTGATTCTGAGCAACAAAAACTAAAAATTGACAAATCACTTTTTAAAAGATTTCTTAATAATGGATTTGATGGCATTTCAACTAATCCAAACTATAAAATGTTGGCATTATTAATAGTCCTTTTAATTAATCTGTCTCTATTTTTTGTAATTGGCAATATGGGTAAAGCGTTTTTAAGAAATGCAGGAATTATGGGTTAAAAATTATTTATTTCTTTTTGGATATTCATCTTTACAATTTTGATTCTTCAAATGAAACTGTGATATTTTCTTGTCAAATTAATATTTAAAAAAAATTTGGATAATAAAGAGCCGGAAAATCCAGTAGTTTATCTTTCTAATTTAGTCAAAAAATTAGATGTAAAAAACAGAAATGGTTTAGTAGCCTTAGCAATAGTAAACCTTTTAGTGATTCTTTTATTTAAATTTTATTTGAAAGGATCAGGATTATTATCTTAAATTTAACTGCTGGTAGTATTATTCAGCATTCTCAAATTGTTTTGCTAATCTAAATGCCTTCTTAATTATTAGAAAGCCACCATATGCTCCCGCCAGTAAAGGTAATACTATTAAAGGGTTAGGGGAATAATTTGAATAATTTTTAACACCCTCAACATATTCATAACCTGAACATTTAAGAAATATAAAGCTAAAAAATGTGATACTCCAACCAATGATTGATAAAAAGCCACCTTTTTTATCTCCTTCGTAGAATCTGTCTAGACCTAAGCCCCAACCTCCTATTAGGAATATTCCTCTAACAACTGAATTTTTTTCTTGATTTCTAAGCATAATAAAAAATGTTCATTATGAACATAACCTATTTGTATTCAAGATGTGAGATGTTTTTATTAATTAATCTTTAAAATAAATTATTAATGGTTTTTTCTATAAATTACAAAATTATTATTCAGTGTTTTAATTAATTATTAGGGATTTTATTTGAATTCAACAAGGAAATTGAAGGCCTTATATAAATAAAAATAGACCCATACATATCCTGCATAATTCTCATTTCATCGTCTAAATATACAATTGAAACCTGGCAATTTGGCGATTCTTTATTCCAAGGTAACTTATTCCATACCTCTTTAACTGGATACCATCTATCCATAAGTAATTCACTAAATAATGGAATCTTATTAAGTCCATCAACTTTGGAAACTTTTGTCTTTTGTAAGTTCATATCAAGTAAATTATTTCTTAAAACTAAATCACTTGCTAGGGTTATTACTCTTCCACCAAAAGTAGGCAATAGTTTGAACCAACCCAAGATAGGAATTGTTGTGAGCCCAAATATTGTAGTGTCAAAAGTAGATATAAATTCTTTTTTTTCAAAATCAATCTTTTGAGCAATTCTCCCAATAGTTGATATGCCAAAGGATCCTACTTGCAATTGATGTAATTTAAAAAAAAGATTACTTTTAAATTCATCATTTAATGCCTTTTCAATAGCAAGGAAGAAAGGAGAACTTCGAAATAATTCAACATTAGAAAAAATCAATTCCCACTCTCCAGACAATAATTCTTCTGACATTTCAAAACTAAAGTCCTTAAGAGCATCAATCAATTTATCCATTTCATTAGCTTTTTCCTCATACATAGGAGAAATTAATTTATTTAATCTTTGCCCTCTATCTGTAACAGCAGCTATTTTATATATATTTGACTTTATCTCTCCAATTTCTTTCATAACTCCAATACAAGAAATACTAATTAATCTTAGGAATTTAATTTGAAGTTGATGGCAATTTTAATAATGCTGGTAATAAAATCAATTAATGTTCTCCCCACCTTTTACCAATATCAAAA
>QCPF01000039.1 GCA_003212655.1 Prochlorococcus sp. AG-436-D21
ACTACAGAATGTCCAATACCATTTTGAACCATAAAAATCCAAGAATGAACCTCATAGTTTTCAGGTCTGTTTTGGGGACCACCTGATTCATACCAATTAATTAGCATTTCTGCCCCTTCTTCTTGATCCTCGCCATCAGTAAATTCGTAGGAAATCAAATACCTTTGCATATGGATTATTATTAAAATCTCTAAACTATTTTAACTCTTGATTTAGATATTGCCTCCCAATTTAATTAATGCTATGAAGTTTATAGAAGTGATAGTTTTAAATGACAGAAAGATTTGGGAAAATTAAAAAGAATATTTTGACTAATTTATCTTTTATAAATAAGACAATCTTGAAGTATTTTCAAAACCATGATCTGTTCGTATAGCTCAAGTTAACAGATAAAATTTGATACTTTTTAAAATACCTTAAATTAGTTACCATATTTGTACTGTATAGATACCAATGATAAATAAAAATGGTCAAAGCGATCCAATTGATAATTTAGAATATGAAAAAGTTCTAGAAGAAGAAATAATTAATTCGTACGAAAGTAAATTTCAGAAAAATACTGAAGAAGATATTAAAAAGATTAAATTCTACAGACTCAAAAGAACTCCATTAGAAATATTAAATAGGTCATTATTCTTTTTCTTTATTGGAAGTTTTCTTTTCTCTTTGTTTTTAGCTTATGCAGAAAGTAAGTTATGGTTCATACTTTATGTAATAAGTGCATTGTCATGTGTTTTCTATACTCCTAATAGAAAGGCACTTAAAGAATTAATAGCAGCTTGGCCAAATGTAGAGGATCTCATTAAAGGGAGGAGTATGTGGAGAAAAGGCAAGTAAATAGATTATGAAACCGTTAAGTTCATTTAAAAAATGGTTATTAAATATCCTTGTGCCATACATTGAGGGCACCAACAAGAAAAAAGAGGATAAAAAATGAGTTTAATAAAGGTTGGAATTATTGTTGAAATTTTTTTGTTAGTGGGAGTTTTTTTATGGGTTAGGAAACTAAATAGTAAACAAAGCAGGCAACCATCTCTATCCAAAAAAACAATAAAAAATCTCAAATTTTAGAATTTTGATCACAAAATAAGGAATCTTTATAAAGAGATCAAATTTATGGGAAAATTCTTTATTTTTTTCTCTCACTTTGTATGTGAAATCGGTTAGAACATCTACATCGTTCTTAAAAAAAATATGGTTTCCTCCATTCAAGGTCTTGCTCCAATAACTAATCCATTAAATAGTGTCTTAGTAGAAAAGAAACTAATAAATGTTGATCAAAAGTTTATTCAACTTGTTTCTCTGGCAGAAGGTTTACCTCGTACAGAAGTTATTGAAAGTGGAAGGAATTATTGGAGAGGTGTTTGTAGAAGCTTGATTTTTAGATTTCCAGATGACCTCGAAATTTTAAAGCTTGATGTAAGAAGTTATGTAGATAGATCAAAAGGAATAATTCAGATAAGATCTGCAGCAAGATTAGGGCAATCAGATTTAGGCGTTAATCTAAGAAGAGTGGAATACTTGTTTAATCAATTAGAAAAATTTTAATTAATCTATTTTTTATAAATCTAAGGTTCTTTTTACTAAATAGGTGTGCTTTAATTCATAAGAATATTTGAAACGCCATGGTAAAGATAATCTTAGTTGGAATTATTGTCGCGCTTGTATATTCTCAACCTGACCTTCGTCTTACAGTAGCTGATTGGTTAAAAGCAGCTTCTGATTTTCTTATTGAATCAGTACAAGTAAAACCTTGAATTAATTTTTAATGAAACATTAAAAAAGACCTGAGACAGTAATCATTTGTTTAATGCATAGAGCTACGAAAATAAATATTATTATCCTGCTTAATATGTATTTCACTTAAACAAATAAATAGTTTTAGGAACATAATAGAAAATTTTTTTGAAATTTTTGAATAGTTAACGATAATAAGGGATATGAAGCTTAGATTATTTGAGTTCTATTTTATTAAAGACTATTTAAGGCCTTGGTTTGGTCTTATTTATTCTTTATTTTTTCTGTTTTTTTTAGGTGCAATTGGCTATCGAATAACGGAGGGATGGGAATGGAGTGATTGCTTATGGATGGTTCTGATCACGATAACCACAATTGGTTTTGGAGAAGTTCAACCTTTAAGTCCTGAAGGCAGGATAGTAACTGTTTTAGTAATCGTTGGCGGATTGATCTTTATTCAATTTACCTTTCAAAAAGCTGTTAGATTATTCGAATCAGGCTATTTTCAAAGAGTAAACGAATTACGTTTTAAAAGACTTCTTAGAAAAATGGAAAATCATGTAATTTTGTGCGGATATGGGAGGGTAGGTCAGGAAATATCTAATCAGATAAAAACGCAAAATATTCCAATTATCGTTGTTGAGAGCGATGAAGATAGAAAGAAGATTGCTGAAGAAAATGGCTTAGAAGTACTTTGTGCTGATGCGACTCTTGATGAGACTTTAAAACTGGCAGGGTTAGAAAAATGTAAGAGTTTGGTTGTTACTTTGCCTAATGACGCTGCAAATTTATATGTGGTTTTAAGTGCTAAGGGGATAAGAAGTTCTATAAGAGTAATAGCAAGAGCGGGAACTGAAGAAGCCGCAAGTAAGTTGAGATTAGCCGGGGCAAGTATTGTTGTAAGCCCTTATATAGCTGCAGGTAGAGCAATGGCCTCAATGGCTTTAAGACCAATAGCCATTGATTTTCTAGATCTTTTAGCAGGAAGTGAATGTGAAATTGAAGAATTTGAATTAAGTAATGATATTAGTCTTTTTGAAACTGCGGAGAAAAGATCACTTTCTGAACTTGGAATAGGCAAAAAGAGTGGTGCAAAAATATTAGCTATTAAAGAAAATGAAAAGTTGTTCACTAATCCTGGAGGTAATTTCATACTTCAACCAGGTCAGGTATTAATAGCCTTTGGTAGTAAAGAACAGCTAAATATTTTGAATGGTCTGTTAGGTAATCTTGTTGTGGCAGTAGAGCTATTAAAGTAGATAGATCGATATTCAAAATTAATTGCTAAATTGATTGTGGGTGGAATAAATCAAATGAAAATATTTAAATTTCTATTTGTAATTCCTTTAATAACTTTAATAATTATTTTTCAAATCTCTTTGCAAAATAGATATCTAATGGCTTCTGATATTAGAGATGGAGAAACAATTTTTAGAAATGTTTGTGCAGGCTGCCATGTAAGAGGTGGATCAATCGTTCTTAAAGGATCCAAATCATTAAAACTTTCCGACCTTAAAAAAAGAGGAATTGCA
>QCPF01000040.1 GCA_003212655.1 Prochlorococcus sp. AG-436-D21
TACAAAATTCAATATAAAGAAGGATATTTTCCAGTAGCTCCAAATGATACTGCGCAAGATATCAGATCTGAGATGCTTCTTCTTATGGGTGAATTAGGTATCCCCACTGAAAAACATCATCATGAAGTTGCTGGTGCCGGCCAACACGAGCTTGGAATGAAATTTGATTCTTTAATAAATGCTGCTGATAACGTTATGACTTATAAATACGTTGTCAGAAATGTTGCAAAAAAATATGGAAAAACAGCAACATTTATGCCCAAACCTGTTTTTAACGACAACGGAACAGGAATGCATGTACACCAAAGTTTATGGAAGAGTGGACAGCCACTATTCTTTGGTGAAGGATCATATGCAAATTTATCTCAAACAGCTAGATGGTACATAGGAGGCATACTTAAACATGCACCATCATTCTTAGCATTTACTAACCCAACCACTAATAGTTATAAACGATTGGTTCCAGGATTCGAAGCACCTGTAAATCTAGTTTATTCTGAGGGTAATAGATCAGCTGCGGTAAGAATACCTTTAACAGGACCAAGCCCGAAAGCTAAAAGATTAGAATTCAGATCAGGTGATGCACTTGCTAATCCTTACTTAGCATTCTCTGTAATGATGCTTGCTGGTATTGATGGAATTAAAAATCAAATTGATCCTGGAGATGGAGTAGATGTAGATTTATTTGAACTTCCAGCTGATGAACTTGCAAAAATTGATACAGTACCTTCATCTCTGAATGACTCACTTAATGCGCTAAAAGCAGATATGGACTATCTATTAGCTGGTGGAGTATTTACTGAAGATTTTATTGATAACTTTATCGATATAAAATACGAAGAGGTACAACAACTAAGACAAAGGCCACATCCACATGAATTCTTCATGTATTACGATGCATAAATAAAAAAAATAATTGTTTAAATTAATCAATTTGAGAAATATCACAAAATATTCTCAAATTGATTTTTTTTTTGTTGGAATATATATATATAAATTGAAAAATGGCTAGGGAATCTATCTCAAAAATTGCATATAAAACGCTACAACAAAGTAAAAGCATTGCAGGTTTTGCTCACAAGCAGATTAGTTCAAGATTAATGAACTTTATTCTTCCCGATTCAAAGCTTGAAAATTTTAATATAGATAGAGACCTTCTAATGCAAATCCAAAATTCAATGGATATCTTAAGAGAAGAAGATTGGAATGATGCAGAAAAAAATATATATCCAAAAAAATTATTGTTTGACGAACCATGGCTTAGATATCTAACTCAATATCCCAAAATTTGGCTTGATATGCCTATTACATGGGATAGACGCAGAAAACAAAACTTTGATGATCTTCCAAAATCAATTGATAAAGATAATTATCCTCAATATTACTTGAGAAATTTTCATCATCAAACAGATGGTTATTTATCAGATTTTTCAGCTAGCATTTATGACCTACAAGTTGAGATACTTTTCAATGGTAGTGCTGACTCAATGAGAAGAAGAATAATTAAGCCAATAAAAGAAGGACTAGAAATTTTTAGAGATAGAAAAAAAAGCTCTATAAAAATACTTGATGTGGCTACAGGATCAGGAAGAACATTAAAACAATTAAGAGCAGCATTTCCTAAAGAAAAAATTACAGGCATTGATTTATCTGATTCATACTTAAAAGAGGCAAGTAGATACATTTCAGATTTAGATGGAGATTTAATTCAGTTGATTAAAGGTAACGCTGAGGAATTACCTTTTGAAAATGATAGTTTTCAATGCATTTCTTGTGTTTACTTATTTCATGAATTACCTAGGACAATTAGAGCTAAAGTATTAAATGAATTTTTTAGAGTTCTTGAACCTGGCGGAATATTAGTTTTAGCTGATTCAATTCAAATAAGTGATTCACCTGACTTTACATCCGTAATGGAAAGCTTTTATAAGTCTTTTCATGAGCCTTTTTATTGTGATTACATAAAAGAGGATATAGATTCTAAAATTGAGGATGTAGGGTTTAAAGATGTAAAATCAAATTCCTTTTTTATGACCAAAGTTTGGTCTGCTGTAAAGTAAATAAAAACTCCTATGACCTATTGGGATAAAGAGACTATTCAGCTTGTTCAAAGTCTTAATGACAAATTAAAGATTGATCATTCTAAATGGCATAAAGATAAAGGAAATAAATATAAACGAGCTGCGGAACTAATTTCGGCTGGATTATGCCATTTAATTATTTCTTCCAATGACAAGGAAACTATTGAGTATATAGAAGAAAGTGTTAAATGGTTAAAAGAAATAAACGTAGATCACCCTTGCCCAAGTAAAAATCACCTTTTTAAAGCCAACTGAAGCCTATTACCTTTACTACTCCATCTAATATCATCAAAACATTTATTAATAATGTATAGGCCACGGCCATTTACACTACTTATTTTTTTTGGTAATTTATAGTCTCTTTTTTTTATTTCTAAACCATTACCTTGATCTTGAATTTGCCAAACACACCAATTAGGAGTAATTATTCTTCTTACTCTAATATTTTTTTTAGGATCTAATTTATTTCCATGTTTTACTGCATTAACTAGAGCTTCATGTAAACCAAGTTTTATAAGATAGCTTGACTGAGAATATTTAATAGGTACTAATAATTGATCGACAAATTCATTTAACTGTAATGATGATTCGAATTCGTAGTTTGACCAGTTAATTTTTGGTCTTTTAAAAAATCTTTTTAAAATATTTTTGCCCCGAAATAAGGACATAATAATATTTTTACACTGTCTTAATATTAACTTATTAAATACCTCAATTTAAAGAATATTTTTGTGTCTCTTTGAAATAGCAGGATGCCTTAGGATGGAGTCCATAAGTCTTACTCCTCTTAGTTGATTTATTAAAGGCATATGTCCATCAGGAGCATCCAATGACCAGCAAAAAGATCCCGGATATCTAGTCCATAAGCCCTCTTTTTTCCACCCTATTTTCGGCCACATTAATTCATATTTTTTCCCTACTGATTTTAATATCTTTGCTTGAATTGAAAATCCAAATCTACCATTAGAATAAATAGTCCATAATCTATCAATTGTTTCTAAATCTTTTCCTGACATATTTTTAACTTCACTGTAGAAAACATATCCGCGTTTTTCAGCTAATTTTCCAGCTAATTTCCGTAAGTAGGAACTTGTTAATCTATCTGCATCTTCAAATTTTTGCTCAACTAACAACAATTGCA
>QCPF01000041.1 GCA_003212655.1 Prochlorococcus sp. AG-436-D21
TTTTCTTAAGATTCTTCCACTTGGACCTACGTACCCACAACCTTTTGCTATCTCATCTTCAGATTTTTTACTTAATAACTTTGCTTTTTCAAGAAGTTCTTTTCCTTCTAGCATTATCTGAAAAATTTATAATTATATATTCTTACTAAAAAGGAGAACTGTGGCAATATAAATTAATAAAAAATATATTTAATTTTTGAAATTTAGTTTTTTATAAAAGATATAAAATAATAAATAAAACAACCCATATTCCATCTACAAAATGCCAGTACAATTCAACAGCTTCCAATGGAAACATATTTTGACTGGTTAATCTTCCGCCATTGATTCTCGATTGCCAAGCAATAATTAAAATCATTAGAGTGCCTAAAGTGACATGTAATCCATGAAAACCAGTAAGAGCATAAAAAGTACTTGCAAATAAATTATCGGTTAATCCAAAAGGTAAATGAAAATATTCAAATAATTGACATATTAAAAATATAATTCCAAGAAAAGCAGTAAAAAATAACCATTTTTGGGAATCTGAGTTTTTATCTTTTAAAAGTGCTTTGCCTGCTTTATGGAAAGTTGCACTACTAACAAGTAACAAAATTGTATTGAGAGTAGGAATAGGTAGTTCTAATTCATAAATAGCACCATCTGGTAATGGATTTACTGCTTTATAAGTTAAATAAGCAGCAAAGAATCCAGCAAAAGTCATTCCGTCAGCAATTAGGAAAGTTATAAGACCAAACATTCTGAAATCTTCATGTGTTTCATTAACTTCAGAATTATTTTTTTGAATTTCTTTTGAGCTATCTAGTGTTGTCATATTATTTTAATTTTGTTCAGAAATTTCTTTACCATAACCATATGGTTCTTCAACTAATGGAGCTTCTCCTTCCCAATTTTCAACTGGAGGTGGAGAAGATGTTAACCATTCCGTTGTAAGAGCATTCCAAGGGTTATCTCCAGCATTTTTTCCATTTCTCACGCTAAGGAATACGTTAAATAAAAAAGGAATTGTACTTATAGCCATCAAAAGAGCCCCAAGGCTACTAATTTGATTAACGAACTGGAATTGAGGATCATATTCTGCAACTCTTCTGGGCATTCCATTTAAACCAAGCCAATGTTGAGGAGCAAAGCACAAGTTAAATCCAATAAAAGTAATGATAAAGTGTAAAATTCCTAATTTTTCATTGAGCATTTTTCCAGTTGCTTTGGGGAACCAATGATAAATGGAAGAGAAAATAATAAAAACAGTCCCTCCATAAACTATGTAATGAAAATGGGCTACAACGAAATAGGTATCATGTACGTGAATATCGAAAGGTACCTGTGCCAAAGCAACTCCTGTGATACCTCCAAAAACAAAATTTATAATAAATCCGCAAGAGAATAAAATTGCACTATTAATGGAAATTTTACCTCCCCATAATGTTGCAACCCAATTGAAAAATTTTATACCTGTCGGAACAGCAATAAATGCTGTGGCGATAGTAAAGAATAATCTCATCCAAGGGGGCGTTCCACTCGTAAACATGTGATGCGCCCAAACAACTAAACCTAAAACTACTATCCCCATTATTGAAAAAACCATTGTTGTATATCCAAAAAGTGGTTTTCTAGCATGTACAGGAAGTATTTCACTAACTAAACCAAAGGCTGGAAGGACCATAATATATACAGCTGGATGAGAATAAAACCAAAATAAATGCTGATAAACTACAACATTGCCACCTAAAACAGGATTGAAAAAACCTGTATTAGCGATGATATCGAAGCTAAGTAGAATTAAAGTGCCTGCTAAAACAGGAGTTGACAAAACAACTAATAGACTTGTTCCAAGCATTGCCCAACAATACATTGGCAATTGCATAAGTTTTAATCCTGGCCTTCTTAGTTTGATAATGGTCGCGATAAAGTTTATTCCACCAAATATAGAACTGCCTCCAAGTAAAAGAACGCTCAGAATCCATATAATTTGTCCCGATTGAGGAGTAGTTATGCTCAAAGGAGGATAAGCCGTCCATCCAGCCTGAGCAGCACCCTCAACAAAATAGCTTGCTACCAGCATCAAACCTGAAGGAGGAATTAACCAAAAAGCAACGGCATTTAATCTTGGGAATGCCATATCTCTTGCACCTACATAAAATGGAATTAAATAATTTCCAAAAGCACCATTAACTACAGGCACTATCCAAAGGAATATCATTATCGTTCCGTGTAGAGTTAAAACTTGGTTATAAACATCTCTCGGCATAAAGTCAGACATTGGACTAGCTAGTTCAATTCTTATAGCGCTCGCTAAGGTTCCACCTATTAAATAGAAAAGAAAACCGCAGACTAAGTACTGTATCCCAATTACTTTATGATCAAGGCTAAAACTAAAGTATCTAAGCCAGCCTTTAGGTTGAAGGCTTTCATTATTAGTTTTTTGTGGATCAATTGATATTGTCATAAATTAACCTCTGGTTTTTTATTTTTGTTAAACCATTCATTGTAATCAGATTCTTCTTCAACAATTATGTAGGCTCTCATCCCTCCATGATATGGGCCACATAATTCTGCGCAAATTATCGGATATTTTCCTACTTTTGTAGGTGTGAAATTTAAAATAGTAGGTTGCCCAGGAATAATATCTTGTTTAATTCTGAACTCTGGCACCCAAAAAGCATGGATAACGTCTTTGGATTCCATTTTCATTGATACTTTTTGATCAACAGGAACGTGTAGTTCTCCTGATATGAAATTGCCCTTGGGATAATTGAATAAAAATGCAAATTGCATAGCTGAAACTGCAATTGATAAATTATTTATTGCAATTTCATTATCAGAGGTTTGACTTATTCCAGCCCATATTTTTTCAGAATTAGAACTCATCATTTCGTGGTTATGATTTAGTTCTTTCATCCCTCCCATTCGATCGTAGATGTTGTAGCTATATAAACCTATTAACAAAACAATTATTGAAGGAATAATTGTCCATACAATTTCTAAGCTTAAATTTCCCTCTAAAGCTATACCATCTCCTATCTGATCATTTCTTTTCCTGAACTTAAATAAGCTATAAATAACAGCTATTGTCATTCCTATAAAAATAATCAATCCAGTGATGAAAAGAATTTTAAAAAGTTCATCGTAAATTGGTGCATTAATACTTGCTTCCGCTGGAAGCAAATTTACATTAAAACCTATCCAAAAAGATATAGCAAAAACTAG
>QCPF01000042.1 GCA_003212655.1 Prochlorococcus sp. AG-436-D21
TAAGATTTAACACTTCTTTCCATATTTTTTTTATGAGACTTTCATTAAAAGAAATTATTTCTTCTTCACTAATAAAGCTCATCTCAATATCTAATTGAGTAAACTCTGGCTGTCTATCTGCCCTTAAGTCTTCATCACGGAAACATTTTGCGATTTGATAATACTTATCTAAGCCCCCAACCATTAAAAGTTGTTTAAAGAGTTGTGGGGATTGAGGTAGAGCAAAAAATTCTCCATTTGAAAGACGTGCAGGAACAAGAAAATCGCGAGCGCCTTCTGGAGTTGATTTTGTAAGTAATGGAGTCTCTACTTCTGTAAATCCAAAATTATCAAGAAATTCTCTAGCAACTTTAATAATTTTATGTCTTATTTTTAAATTTTCTAGTAATTTTCCCCTTCTTAAATCAAGGTATCTATATCTTAATCTGAGTTCCTCTTTTGTATTTTCATAATCATGTATAGATACTGGAAAAGGTAAGTTGTTTTTAATTTGGTTGAGAATTTGCAAATCTTTAACCTTAAGCTCTAACTCTCCAGTACTTAAGTTTGTATTTATGGAATCTTTTGGCCTTTCATTAATAATTCCGCTGACCATTATTACTGTTTCATTTCTTAGAGTTTCTGCCTGTTTAAATAGATCTGCACCATCATCGGGGTTAATTGTTATTTGTAGGAATCCACTATGGTCTCTTAAATCAATAAAAATTACACCACCATGATCTCTTCTTCTATCTACCCATCCGCATAAATTAACTAATTTACCAATATCTGTATTATTGAGTTCTTCACAAATTTTGTTTCTCATCTAAGTATGGTTTATTTATCAATAACTTATAATAATTCTTTAAGGGTAAATTTAGTTAATAATTTTTTTTATAAAACGCTCTTTTTGTTATAACCCCGTTGAATTTTTTGCCTCTTATTAATATTTCAACTTCATTATTTATTAAGGCATGCGAAGTATTGATGTATGCAAAAGCAATAGCTTGTTGTTTAGTTGGAGACCAACTGCCGCTAGTGATAGTTCCAATATTCTCATCACCTTTAAGCACTGCGCACCCTTTTCTTCCTATTGCTTTACCTTTTATAGAGAGACCAACTAACTTTTTTTGAATGCCTAATCTTGACTGCTCTTCAAGAACTCTTCTGCCAATGAATTCGTGATTATTTTCTAGATGTACTAGCCATCCTAACCCTGCTTCATATGGAGAAGTTTCTTCATTTATGTCTTGCCCATAAAGATGCATGCCTGCTTCAAGTCTAAGAGTATCTCTAGCTCCTAAACCACAAGGTGCAACATTTTTAGAAATTGAGAAATCCCATAAATTAATTGCTGCTTTTTTAGATAAAAGTATTTCTAGACCATTTTCCCCCGTATAGCCTGTCTTTGAAAAGAAAATTTTTTCCTTAGGCGAAATATGTTCAAAAATTTTATATTCGCATCCAAAGTTAGGGATATGTGAGATCGAAGATTCAATCCATTCTTCAAATAAACCGAATGAGTTTTTTCCCTGTAGTGCTAAAAGTACTTTGTCTTTTTTAAAGTTTGTTATCGAAATTTCAGACATATTTAAATTATTTTTTATCCACTGAAAATCTTCTTCATATCTACTTGCATTAACTATTAACAATAATTCTGATATGTCATTTTTTTGTATACCAAGGTCATAAATTATTAAGTCATCTATTATTCCTCCTTTATCATTGAGCATTACAGTGTAAAGCCCCTGACCTTCACAAAAGGAGTATAAATTAGTAGGAAAAAGTTTTTGAATATAATCCTTTGGATTGATTCCCTTGATAGAAATCACACCCATGTGAGAAATATCAAATAATCCTGCTGAATATCTAACTGATTCATGCTCTTTTATTAATCCTGAAAATGATATGGGCATTTCCCAACCTGCAAAATCCACTAATTTTGCATTGGATTCAACATATTTTGAATAAAGAGGACTTTTTAGCAAATCCATGAAATATTTAGTTTCTATTTAGTATTTCTACACTTTAGTTTAGAAATTTTTTATTGCATATTTTCTAATGACAAAATTAAGCTTCTAAGTACTTTGGCTGCAACTATGCTACTTACTCCGCTTCTATCAATTTCTGGAGATAATTCCACAATATCTGATCCCACGATTCTAAGGTCTTTTAAAGTTTTAAGAATCTCTTCAAAATCATTCCAAAAAAATCCTCCCGGTTCTGGAGTGCCCGTCCCTGCTAATAAACTGGGATCAAACCAATCTAAATCTATTGTTAAATAGATTGGAGACTTAGCGAATGGAATAAGAGCTTGTTTTAACTCATATGCATTTCCGCCTGGACAAAAGTTAACTAGTTGGTTGTTGTTATGCATAATTTCAAATTCTTCCTTAGTCCCACTTCTAATTCCTACTTGCAAAATTTTCTTTTCAGGTAGCACTTCTAAGCACCTTTTCATAGTACAAGCATGACTATGTTTATTTCCTATATATGATTCTCTTAAATCTGCATGAGCATCAAGTTGAACCAATATCAAATCTGGATATTTTTTTACTAATGCTTCAATTGCACCTCTTGTAATAGAGTGTTCGCCGCCAAGCATAATAGGACTAAGGCGTTTACTAATTAAATAATTTGTTGCTGATTTAACCGATTCAATAACAGACTTTGAGTCATTTTTATCAATTAGTATTGATCCAAAATCAACATACATAATATCCTCTAAGTCTTTTTTTATTTTTGGACAATATGTTTCTAAACAAGAACTGACTTGTCTTATTGCTTCTGGACCAAATCTTGCTCCTGGTTTAAACGAACATGTCCCGTCATAATTAACTCCAAATATTCCAATTGAGCAATTTTCGGGACTTCTTTTTGCTCCCATATAAATTGCATTTTCGTTATCAAATAAATTTTTTGTCATCTTATGAATCTAGTTCTTTTACAATTTTATTTGGCATCATTTTGAATGCTGCATTTTGAAAATTTAAATTCCAAATTTCACATCCTTTTTCTATTTTTAAGACTTCATCATAATTTTGCTTTGATAAACCTAGATCTTCTGAAGAAGCAAATGTCCAACTCCAAATCC
>QCPF01000043.1 GCA_003212655.1 Prochlorococcus sp. AG-436-D21
CCCAATCTTTTCTATTTGGTTAATCATCCACCAAATAATAAATCAACCTTTTTCCTTATTTATAAAAGGATTTCTATTGATACCTTTTTTAGTTCTTCTAACTCTATTCTCTTCTCGAACGTTCTCATTAATGCATGATTGCGGCCATAATTCTCTTTTTACAAAACGAAAATTAAACCGCTTTTTTGGATTTTTACTTGGATTAGTAAATGGTATTCCCCAGAAGTCATGGTCAATTGATCATGCATTTCATCATAGAAATAATGGAAATTGGGAAATTTACAAAGGGCCGATAGATGTTTTAAGTCTTGAAGATTATGAATCTCTTACAAAAAGAGAGCAAATATTTTATAAAGTAAGTCGAAACTGGATGATGCTTTTCCCTGGCGGTTTTTTTTACCTAGTGTTAAAACCCAGATTAGGACTTGTCATTATTATTTTTAATTTCATTAAAGATATATTGGAAGAGACTTTTATCAAAATAAAAAAAAGAGAAATTCCTAAACTTTTAGCTATTAAATCAAGAGTCAAACCACCCTTTTCTGATTATGGAGATAATTTCAGTGAACTATGTGAATTAGTAATCAATAATATAGTAGTGATAACTGGGTGGATTTTTATGTGTAAATGGCTAGGATTAGTTTTTTTTCTTATCATTTTATTCCATTGTATTAACCTTATCAGCAGCAATTTTAATATGTGTTTTTTTCGTACAACATAACTATGAGAATGCATATGCTAAAAATACAAAGAATTGGGATCTCATCGATGGAGCGATTTTAGGTAGTAGCAATTTAGATATCCCTAACTGGCTAAATTGGTTTTTAGCAGACATATCCTTCCACAGCATTCATCATCTCTCTGAGAGAATACCAAATTACAACTTAAGAGCTTGTCATAAAGCAAATATTCATTTGCTCCAACGATCAAAGTTCTTAAAATTAAGCGATTTTTCAAACTGCTTCAAATATATTATTTGGGATAATAAAAATGAAAAATTAATTCCAATAAATTAATACCTAATTCAACCTTCTTCTAAATTTTCTTTTTAGAGGAATAGTGCTATATGCATGAGTACCAATGGATGGAGGCAAGTCATTCTTTAAAGGGTGCATAAAAGCATTTGCCATACTCTCTAACATTTTCGAAAGCCAAGTAATTACTGATTTCATCTGAACATCTATAAAGTATACTTTTTTATCATCTAACTAAATTACTGAAAAGTAAATCAGTCTTTATGCTGATTTTTTAAGAAGATTACCTTAAAAATTAATATTAAATAATCAAAATTATTTTTTACTTTTGTGTTTTAAAAGAATGATATTACAATCATTTTCAAGGTAAACCAGTTTCAAAAAAAATTTAGTAAATAATACTTATTTTTTCTGATTTACTTAATAAATTAAATTATTGAACATAAATTCGTGCTATATCTCTATTCCAAATAAATCCAACAATATTATGAATGATTCATTTGTTTCTACCAACCAGAATACAGAAATAGATTCTATTAATTCATATTTCGAGTGTATTACTGAATGCAGTATTGTGGATGGTCATCAAGAATGTATTACTCGTTGTTTAGAAGTCCATTTAAAGGGAGGTGATCAAAATGAATAAAAAAAATTCACCTCAAAGGAAAACAACTTTAAAATGGAACTCGAATGGAGAGCTTTCCGAAATTGATATGTTAAGAATTTTAGAAAAGATATCATCACACGATCTTAATCAATGTGAATTAACATGCGATTCTGATACAAATTAAGATATGTTTTTTCAATATATTTCTAATACTGCTTATAAAAAAGCAGCTTATTGGATTTTTGTAGGATTTTAATTAATCAGATTTCAATCAAGATTTAGAACATTTTCATAAAACTATAGTTTTATTCTAAAAATTAATTTTTAGAACTTCTACTTTTTTTTAAGAATGTTTTACTAATTTCTTTTTTTGTTAGTTGAATCGGTTTTACTAATCCTGAATCACCATGAGTTGGACAATAATAAGTCATAAGCATCCAATTTTTTTCTTGTTCCATAACTAATCACTATTTAAATAATGATTAAGTAGTTAGGATGAATTTTGAAAAAATTGCTTTTTTTTAAGCTTTTTTTCTTTTTTACTTAATAATTTATAAAAATTTTGAATCTATTCTCACAAAATAGATATAAATACGGATGACTTTAAAAAAAAATCCTGCTATTTATTAATAAATTCAAAATTATTCATGTCTCTAGAATCTATATTGATGGTAGTTGCTCCAATCTGTCTTTTTACAGTAGGAGTTATTGTTTTACCTATCTTAGTAAAGCCACGTAAACAATCTGGTTTACCTAAGAGGTATATACGCGGTCTTTAAATTAATTAAGCTTTAAAAAATAGCAAAAACAATCAGCATAAAAAAGAAATAAATAAAAAATGTTTGGCAAAGATAATTTTATTTGAAGATGAAATTAAAGTCTTTAAAACTTTATCGAAAAAAAATTTATAATTTCTTTTCATTATGAGATCCTGTGATGGATAATAGAGCATATAAATTCACTTTTATTTAACAAAATTCTTAACCAACAAAAATTTGAGAAATATAAAATTTTCTGGTCTTAAAGGCCAAGCGCTTGTAATAAAGGATAATGATATTCCAAGCATAAAAGAATTTAAGGATGTTATCCCAGATCACTACTTTAGATGCAATACCAAAACTTCTTTGAGGTATCTTTTACAATCAGCTTTCATTCAATCATTAGTAGTGGCAATAGGGTTATCTATTCCATATACCCCAAAAATGATCCCAATTTGGATAATTTACGCATTAATATCAGGTACCACTGCAATGGGAT
>QCPF01000044.1 GCA_003212655.1 Prochlorococcus sp. AG-436-D21
AATTTTGCTAACCGATAATTATGAATTTTATTTTTTCTTTTTTATTAGCATCTGTAATGTGGGTACAAGTTCCACAATGGGAAGCTGACTGGTCAAAATGTGCTGTAGATGTTCCCGATTCGTCATGTCACTGGTACGTAGCTGCTCCCGATAATACTTTTGGGGAAGGATTTAATTGGGAAAACGCTCCTTGGTTTGATGCTAATGGATTACAGGATGTAGCTAAGATTGAGAAAGAATCTGTAGTAGAAAAACTTCAGAATAACTAAAGTTTCTATTTCATCAATTAACTTTTAAAAGTATTTAAATCTAGTTGCTTAGTGGTTAACTTTTGATTAATTAAATAATTTTTATGCGTTTCAAAGTAAGTCTCAAAAAAAATGGAAAGGAATTTGATGAAGTTGTTATAGCTAATAATAAAAAAGAAGCTATGGAAGTAGCTTTAAAAAACAATCCAGAAGCTCAAGCATTAAATTCTGATTGGACATTTAAGATTTAATTATTTACGAAGCTTAGGAATTAAAAGGGACGCAACACAAATAACGCTAATGGCAGGTCCAGGCGAAAGATTAAAGACTATAGAAAGAATAAAGCCCAGAAGTGAGATACATAATCCAAAAAATGAAGACCTCATCATTGCAATTCTTAAACTATGAGCCTTATTTAGCCCTAACAAAGTTGGCGTAGAAAGAAGAGCAATTACAAGAATTACTCCCACTGCTGACATTGAACTAACAATTACTAATGCCGTTGTAAAACTCAAAGCAAGATTTAATAAAGAAACGTTTATACCACTTGCAGATGCACCTTCTGGATCCAATCCCACATAAACAACCTTTTCATATCCAAAAGTCATTAAAAATATAAATACTAAAAAAGCAATTATTGTTCTAAGTAGATCTCCAAAATTTGCTGTCAATAAATCGCCGAACAATACTGCCTCCAAATCAATCCTTATTCCAAGTAGAGGGATTATAAGGACTCCAAAGCCAAGCATTCCGGCTAATATTGTGTTCATTATTGCTTCATAATTTTCACTTTTTCTATTAGTTAAACTTTCCGCAATTACTGAGCCCAGAAGACCACTTATAACGCCACCAATTGAGGGATGAATTCCAAGCGCTAATGCGAGAGCAAGTCCAGGCAACACACAATGAGAGATTAAATTAACTTGTAATAATCTCTTATGAGTGATTAATACAGTTCCCATAGCTGGGCATAAGATCCCGGAGAATATAGTTATTATTAATGGAACCAGCCACCAGTTGTTATTAATAAAAGACATTATTCGAAAGATTCGGTATGATCAAAAATACGGGACAAAAAATGATTTCGGAAACAATGGTAACTAAGTCTGACATTACCAAAAGACAAGAACAACTTCTTGAAGAACTTAATAAATGTGATGATGAATTGACTGGTCAAGAGTTGCATAGACAATTGATAGAAAGCGGAAAGGCTATGGGACTGACGACTGTTTACAGGAATCTTCAAGTTCTGATAAAGCATGGCTTAATACGTTCTAGACATCTCCCAACGGGAGAGGTTCTGTACACTCCAGTAGATAGAGATATTCATCATTTGACCTGTGTTCAATGTGGTGAGACATCAAAAATGGAAGGATGCCCGGTAAAAGATATTCATACACCCAAAACAAATCCAAAGAAATTCCAATTGTTGTTCCATACCCTCGAGTATTTCGGGCTTTGCCAAAACTGTTATCAAGCTCAGAATTAAAAAGGAACATTTTCTAATCACAGAAATTATTTTCGTTTATAGAGCTAATGTTTATAGCCTCTAATTTATCTTTTATTTGGTCAGGACTACCAACTGCCAAAACACTTTTATCAAGAACGATTACTTGGTCATAGTTATTTAAAGACTCGCCCCAATCATGGCTACTTACGAGCAAAGAAAGTCCCGCATCCGCAAGTTGACGAACAATTTTTAGAAAATCTTCCTTTGCAGGTGGGTCCAAAGCTGCACAAGGTTCATCTAAAAGAAATATTTTTGCAGGGGACATAAGAGTTTTTGCTAATAGAGCTCTTTGCTGCTGTCCTCCTGAAAGAGAATCGAGTCTTCTATTAGCCAAATTTGCAATGCCTACTCTTTGCATTGTCGCCTCTAATTCACAACATTTATTAATCCAAGAATTAGGATATGCCAGAAGAGTCTTAATTTGAAAGGGGTTATTACTTCTTGATTTTGAATACTTCATTTGACCAAGAGATACCAATTTTTCAACTGTAATGGGGAACTTCCAATTCATAGAACTTCTTTGAGGCATAAGTGCCACAAGAGCTCTAGATTTATATAAATTTTCACCGTCAATTTTTATTTCGCCTTTATCTGGAGTATTTTGTCCTTGCAATATTCTCAAAAGAGTTGATTTACCAGCGCCGTTTGGGCCAACTAAA
>QCPF01000045.1 GCA_003212655.1 Prochlorococcus sp. AG-436-D21
CTCCATATTTTTGTTGTTGTGGCAAGGGAGTAAGAAAAATCATATTCTCTTAATTCATCATTAATATCGTTCCAAAACCAAACTGAAACTGTCATTAATTGCGTTGAAATATTTGTTATTACAAGAGCATAATTATAATTACCCATTAAAAGTAGAAGGCTTATAAAAAATAAAAGGGATATTTTCCAATAAATTAATAAAAGTTTATTAACTGCTTTATTTCTTTTTTTAATTGACCAAAAGGATAGTGTTGCAGGTATACCAATAATGAAAATTATTGAAAGTTGAAAGGATAGCCAAATAGAAAGTTGATTAAAAACGTTCAAAATTTTTTCTTTTTAAATACATAATAATTAAACATCAATCTGTTACTTTTGAACTTACTATTGTCATAGTTATGAATATTATGCATTCTTATATTATTGCCTAAGAATATATTGATAATTTTATGAGACAGCATGTTAATCCGCTTAGTATTCATTTCAATCAAATTGAAGGATTAACTTCTTTGAGTGAAATGTTTGGTGATTCTAAATTAAATCTTCATTTAGATATAGGTTGTGCTGCAGGTGATTTTCTATTCGATTTAGCTTTAGTGAATACTAGTTGGAATTATTTGGGAATTGAAATCCGTGAGAAATTATTCAAAAATGCTAAATTAAAAGTTCTTGAAAGAGAAATCAAAAATCTGAATTTTGTATTTGGTAATGCTAATAATATTTTGAATGATGCCCAAAGTAAGTTTATTACCAAAAATGTAAAAAGTATTTCTTTAAATTTTCCTGATCCATGGTTTAAAAAGAGACATCATAAAAGGCGTGTAATCCAGCCAGAATTTGTTAATGTTCTTTCAAATTCATTGAAAAAAGGAACCCTAATTTTCATTAAAACAGATGTAAAGGATTTATTTGATTATATGAATTGCACCATATCAAATGATTTTAATTTTAAAGTTATAGAAAAAAAAGATTTTAATTATTCCGAAAGTTTTAATCCAAATAAATTTAAAACTAATCGGGAAAAGTATGCGATTGTTAACCAGCTTGATATTTTTGAAAGGATTTATATAAAAATTTGATTAATAGTTAATTTATTATTTTATTAATTTCTAAAGAGAGTTTGTTCGTTATTTCGCTTGATAAAGAATCAACTTTCTTATGATTATTGGCCTCCACTAAAATTCTTATCACGGGTTCTGTGCCGCTAGGCCTTATATAAACTCTACAATTATCCGAATATATTGCCTGAAAATTTTCTAAAATTTGATCAATTAACAATTTGGTTTTTGGATGTAATTTATTAATATTAAAATCTAAATTGATATTGGTTAGTTTTTGCGGAAATGGTTTGAAACTACTATTAAGCCAATCATTTAAATTAATATTTTTCTTTTTACAAAATTTAGAAATTTGAAGCGCAGTCAATATCCCATCTCCAGAAAAGTTATTAATTTTTGAAAGTATATGACCTGATTGCTCACCTCCTAAAACAGCTTTTTTTTCCTTAATTGCGTCATGCACATATTTATCTCCTACATCAGTTCTATATAAAATTCCTCCAATTTTCTTCCAATCATTTTCAAAACCTAAGTTTGCCATTTGAGTTGATATAAGTAAATTATTTGTGAGAATTTTCTGGTCCAAAAGTTCTCTACCCCAAAGGAAAAGAATGTGATCTCCGTCTAACACATTGCCTTTCGAATCTATTCCAATTACTCTATCGGCATCCCCATCAAAGCTAAATCCCATATCTGCAGGACTTTCTTTTAATGCTTTTTTTAATGGTTCTAGGTTAGTAGAACCACAATTCATATTAATTTTTAACCCATTTTTCGAGTCGTTGATAACTCTTACATCAGCACCAAGGGACTGAAAAATTTTTTTTGCACAAGTTGTCGCTGATCCATAGCAAGTGTCTAATATTATTTTTAACCCGCTGAGATTATCCCCACCCATTGTTTGGGTTAGGCTTTTAATATAAATATCAATAAGATCTTTATTTGTATTTGAGGTAATTACTTTTCTAGGAACTGAGATATTGTGATTTAACCCTTCAATTAATTTTTCAATTTTGTTTTCATAATATTTGTTAATTTTTTGACCATTATGATCAAAAATTTTTATGCCATTATATTCAGGAGGATTATGACTTGCAGATATCATGATCCCACTACTAAGACTCTCTTCTTTTATTAAAAAAGGGATGGCTGGGGTAGGGCAGATCCCAAGATTTATAAATTTTTTGCCACTTTCATTTATACCCTGCGTTATTGCTTGAAGTAGAATATCTCCACTAATTCTTGTATCTCTTCCAATTAATATTGGATTTTTATTTTCTAAAATGGAACCTAAGGCATAGCCGACTTTGTAGGCTAGAGAATAAGTTATCTCTTTATTAA
>QCPF01000046.1 GCA_003212655.1 Prochlorococcus sp. AG-436-D21
GATTAACAGGTGCTGCTTTTATAGCATTTAATGAATTCCCAGAGAATAATATTGATTCATTTTATTTAAATTTTGATAATCATTTTCAAAAGAAAATGACTGGACCTTACCATGCAATTTCTTCAATGGATTTAATTTTAGATAATTATGTTTTTTTTAAAAAAGCTGTTATTAATAATAAAAAAGTTTTTGTCGAAAAATTTAAAGATTTTCTTACTTACCCTATTGAATTTCAACCTCTGCTTTGTACCTATGTAAATTGTAAAATCAAAACATCAGATAAAAGAGCAATTCTTTATAATCCCAGGTCCGAACTTGGTGGAAGCGTTGTTTGTCATTTAGGAGAAATACATCTTGGGGGATATGCTCAAGGTAATATAATAAATTCATTAGAATGCGATTTATGAAAAGAATAATGGTGGATTTGTCGGCTACTTTGATACACCATGGGCATATTAGGATTTTAAAAAAAGCATCTAAGTTTGGTTATGTAATAGTTGCTTTAACTACAGATGAAGAGATTGAAAAAAAGAAAAATTATATTCCTGAATTAAAATTTAACGAGAGAAAAGAGATACTAGAGGCTATAAGATTTGTGGAAGATGTAGTACCATCTCCTTGGTTAATTAATGAGGAATTTTTAAATCTTCACAATATAGATCTTTTAGTACATGGTTCAGATAATTCAAATCCTATCAATCCAGAAAGACTGTTAATTTTTCCTAGAACGGAAGGAATAAGTTCCACTATATTAAGAGAGAGATCTAAAAAATCTTTAGAAGAATCTAGGGAAAATTGATTTAAATGAATTTTTCTACCTATCAAAAAATGTTTTCTTGAAAATTCTATCAAATTTTTTATTTTGTTTTGAAGTAAAAATTTTTGTATAATAGTTGCATTTGTTGATCTTTAAATGTCGTTTATATTATTAAAAGATAAAATTTACAATCTCAAACCTTTCTCAAGAAAGCTTATATTACTTTTAATTGATGCGTCATTGTTTCCTTTATCTGCTTTCTTAGCTTTTTGGGTAAAGTATTCAAAAAATTTAGACATACAGCTTATAAATTCATCTTGGTTAGTTTTGTTTAGTAGTTTAATCGGAGTAATAATTTTCCTTATATCTGGTCAATATAAGACAGTTACAAGATATGCAAGCAGTTCAGTTTTTTATGGCATTTTCTTTAGAAATATATTATCGGCAACTATTCTGATTTTTTTAACTATTATTTTAAATATTCAAAGACAATCTTTTAGTTTTTGGTTCCTTTTTGTCTTTTTTAGTACATTTTGCACTACTTTTTATAGATATTTAATTAGGGATCTCATAATTAAATTGAGAGCCTCAAAAAAACAGTCAATTATTATTATTTATGGTGCTGGTGCTGCTGGAGCACAACTTGCGTCAACACTTAGAATGAATGGTAGGCATACCGTAGCCTATTTTGTAGATGATGATCCCCAACTTTGGAATAGAACAATAAATAATATTCAAGTTTTAAATCCTTTTTCGCTTGAAGAATTAAAAGTGCAAATTGATGAAGTTTTTCTTGCCATCCCTTCAGTATCGAAATCTCGCAGGGCTAAAATAATTGAATTTTTACAAGATAAGGGCATTAAAGTAAAGCAAGTACCTTCTATAGATGATCTAACCAGTGGGAAATCTAGAATCGATTCTCTTAGACCTATAGATATTGAGGATTTGTTAGGAAGAGATCCCGTTATACCTGACCCCAAATTATTAGCGGCAGGAATAAGTGGCTCTACAATTTTAGTTACTGGTGCTGGGGGATCTATAGGTTCAGAATTATGTAGACAGATAATTAATTTTAATCCAGCCAAGTTAATATTATTTGAAAAAAGTGAATTAAGTCTTTATCAAATAAATCAAGAATTAAATTTTCCTAAATTTAAAAATGCAGAAATAATTCCTTTACTTGGTTGTGCAACCAATTTTAAACTTATTGATTCGATTATTTCTAATCATAAAGTGGAAATAATATTTCATGCGGCAGCTTATAAGCATGTACCAATTTTAGAGGATAATCCTCTCCAGGGTTTATATAATAACGTTTTTTCTACTCGTACAATTTGTCTGGCTTCAGAAAAAAGTCAATTTACTAAAAAGGTCATTTTAATATCATCTGACAAAGCTGTAAGACCTACAAATATAATGGGCGCTTCAAAAAGGTTATCTGAATTGGTTGTTCAAGCTTATGCAGATAGAAATAAAAAATCAA
>QCPF01000047.1 GCA_003212655.1 Prochlorococcus sp. AG-436-D21
AGGAAGTAAAGTCTCTTGAAGGATAATGAAAATGAAAAGAATAAGGGAAAGTTACATCTAATTTTTTAAGTATTTGAAGAACTTGACTAAATCTATCAAGGTTGAAATCTATTCCAAACCTTGATTTTAAATCATTATCATCAAAAGATAGCCTAATTCCAATTTTTAACCTTTTTTTAGATAATTTAGATTTTTCAATAACATTAGAAATATTTATTAAGTCATCTAAAGAATCGGCATGAACTAATCCATCTCCTGACAATACATATAACAAACTATCATCATCTTTTAGAGGCCCATTATAGATTATTTGATCAGCATCAATTAGGTAGCTTCTTGAGAGATCGACCTCAAATGGAGACACTAACTCTGATCTAACATTTTTTTTATTTAAATATTGAACAATACATTTTAAATAATTTGTCTTGTAAGAATAAGAAATAATATTATCTACTGATGAAAAAGCTTTTCTGAAATGATTAAGGTCTCTTTCTAGTAATTCCAAATCAATAATATAAAAACTATCTTCAAAAGATTTTGATAATCTTATTGCTTTCTCAAGTCTTTTATTCAATACCTTAGATTTAGATTCTTTTATCATAAACTCCTTTAGAAAAAACAATTTCTCTAAAAGTTAAAACAAGAATAAAAAAGTCAAAAAAAAGTCTTTTTATCGGAGAAAAAGACAAATAAACTTTATCTAATTTTAGCTTTTCATTCCATGTTATATCATTCCTTGATTTAACTTGTGAGAACCCTGTTATTCCTGGCTTAACTTTTATTCTATCTTCAAGAACATTAATATTTGATTGGTCTATATCTTCATAATCAAATTCATCGAAAATAGCTGGTCTTGGACCTACCAAAGACATATCGCCAATAAAAACATTTAAAAATTGAGGCAATTCATCAAGACTGTATTTCCTTAAAAATTTACCTAAACTTGTAATACGAGGATCGTCTTCAAAACAATAATACTTATTATATTTTAATGTTATTTTTTTATTAGTCATAGTTCTGAGTTTTATCATAGAAAAAACTTTTCCTTTATAACCTATTCTTTTTTGAATATAAAATGGAAAAGATTTATCTTCCAAATAGATTAGTAATATGAAAATTACTACTATTGGAGAAAAAATTAGAATAAGAATAGTCGAGAAAAAAATATCAAATATTCTTTTTATTTTTTCACATAATTTCTGAGAAATCATTAAATAATTGAGTTCTTGAATTCATTAAAAATATCTTTCAAAATAATATTATCTGACTTAAATTTAAAAAAATCAATTTGCGTTAATTCAATAATTTCAACTGATGTTCCTACTAAGAAAACTGCATCGGCATCAAACAAATCCCATCTAAAAATGTCATTTTCCAAGAAGGTTAAATGGGGAAGCTTCTTTGAGATATGGTTTAAAAGATATTCCCTTGTGATACTTCTTAAAATATCTGATGAAAGAGTTGGCGTAATAACAAAATTATCTTTGATAATAAATAATGCAGAACCAGAACTCTCAGCTATCATGCCATTTTCATTAAGCATTATTGGAATTACATCGTTAAATTCAGCCTGTTGAACATCCATAACTGCCAATCTACTGTTAATGTAATTTGCCCCACACTTTATATTTGCACCTAATGCATTAGAATTAATTCTCTTGATGCTGCTAATAGAACCCTTAGCTTTTCGAATTTGATTTCTTTCAAAAATACTTTCACTTTTAAAAGAGAAACAAATTCTATCTGGAGTTTCAAATGTTCTCCATGTTCCTTCATTTAAATAAGCAACTATATATTTAATATATATGTTCTCAACATTATCTAAAGTTGAAAGCAAAGTATTAATATCATAATTAATTATATCTTGATCAGGAGGATTAGCAAAACCTAAAAGTTTCCAAGATCTTAGTAACCTTGAAATATGCTCTTTAAGTAAAAATGGCTTCAAGCCATTTGTAGTTTTATATGCCCTAATACCTTCAAAAATAGTTAACCCATATTGAAATGATGGAGAATAAATTGAAACTAACTTTTGGTCTTTCTTTTCAGAAATAACACCATTTATTACTGACAGATTAGGTTTAAACATATTTAAAAATTTAAACAATTATGAGATTTTAAAAAATT